>JAYOXJ010000004.1:31869-33616 GCA_038152725.1 Rhodospirillaceae bacterium | reverse complement strand
CGCGATGTCGTTTGCGGACGCGTCGGCGGCGGTGAAGCCGCAGGCGTCGAAGCCGTCCTGCAGGGCGCGGCGGCGGATCTGTTCGCGGATGTCGGCGTTCATGTCGGGCGCGTGGGCTTTCATGCTTTGCTGGACCGATCTGGCCAGCATACTATATAAGTGCCCGCCGTAACCGACACGCCGTCACCGACCCGCGCCCCGAGAATTGGCTGAGGCATCACCATGTGTTTCAAATTCGCCGCCCTCTACATCGTGCTCATCGTGCTCGTCAACTGGGGCTTCACGGTGGTGCCGCTGGTCGATCTGCCGGGCGGCAGCAAATGGCCGCCGATGTCGCTGGTGGTCGGCCTGGTGTTCGTGGCGCGCGATTTCGCACAGCGCGAAATCGGCCACCGCGTCATCATCGCCATGCTGATCTCGGCGGCGTTGAGCTACGTCATGGCCAACCCGTTCGTCGCCGTCGCCAGTTTGAGCGCCTTCTTGATCAGCGAGTTCGCCGATTGGGCGGTCTATTCCTTCACCCGCCGGCCGTTCGGCCAGCGCGTACTCTTGTCCAGCCTGGTTGGCACGCCGCTGGACAGCGTTGTCTTCCTCGCCGTCATCGGCCATCTCTCGTTCGCCGGCGCCGCCGCCATGACGGTTTCCAAGATGCTGGGCGCGCTGGTGGTGTGGTGGATGCTGCGCCGGCGCGAAGCCGCCGCCTGATCCTAAGAGCATGACCCAGCCGACAGCCATCGTGTTGCTCAGCGGCGGGCTCGATTCCGCCACCGTGGTGGCGGTCGCCCGGGAGGCCGGTTACCGCGTCGTCGCGCTCAGCTTCCGTTACGGCCAGCGCCACGCCCTGGAGCTTGAGGCCGCCGCAAAGGTGGCCGGCGCCGCCGGCGTCGCGCGCCATGTCACCGCCGAGATCGATCGCCGTGCCTACGGCGGCTCGGCCTTGACCGCCGACATCGACGTGCCGAAGCACCGGAATGACAAGGAGATCGGCACCGGCATCCCGGTCACCTACGTGCCGGCCAGGAACACCATTTTTCTCGCCCATGCATTGGCGCTGGCCGAGGTCGAGGGCGCCAAGGACATCTTCATCGGCGTCAACGCGCTCGACTATTCGGGCTATCCCGACTGCCGGCCCGAATATGTCGCCGCTTTCCAGGCAATGGCGCGGCTCGCCACCAAGGCCGGCGTCGAGACGGCGGCGGGCGAACGCGCGCTCACCATCCACGCGCCGCTGCAGGAGCTTACCAAGGCCGGCATCGTCGAACTGGGCACCGGCCTCGGCATCGATTTCGCCAATACCTTCAGCTGCTACGATCCGCCTGGCGATGGCGGCGATCTGGCGCACTGCGGCGCCTGCGACGCCTGCCGGCTCCGGCGCAAGGGCTTCGAAGCGGCCGGCATTCCGGACCCGACCCGATACCTCGCCTGAAATCCATATCGGGGATTGCCACGGCGACGGCGGCTGCTAAGTTGTCGGCAATTCGGGGAGGGAATGCCTCAAGTCAGCGCGCCAGACGCGGCCCCTTGTTGCAAGGGCGCCTTCGACCCGTTCCCGCCCGATCCGTATTTTTCCTGAGGAGGAAACCACCCATGAAGACCATCAAGACTCTTGCCGTCGCTTCCGCCGCCGTGCTTGCGCTGGCGTCCGCCTCGGCCGAGGCCGAGACCCGCGTCACCTTCAAGTCGGCCAAGACGTCGTCGTCCTACTACCAGATGGGCGTGCAGATCGCCGAGGCCATGAAGAAGGGTT
>JAYOXJ010000004.1:25613-31859 GCA_038152725.1 Rhodospirillaceae bacterium | reverse complement strand
CCAGGGCTCGGTGCAGAACGTACTCGAAGCGGCCACGCGCAAGGGCAACTATGTGTTCACCACGCCGCCGGCGCTGGTCAAGCTGGCGCAGGAAGGCAAGGCGATGTTCAAGGACAAGGGCAATCCGAAGTTCGCCGACATCCGCGCACTCTTCCCGATCCCGTCGCTGACCATGCACTTCGTCGTCCGTGCCGATAGCGGCGTCAACGCCTTCGCCGATCTCGCCGGCAAGACCATGCTGATCGGCAAGGGCTCGTTCGGTGCCACCGAGGGCGCCAAGTACCTCGACCTCTTCGGCCTCAAGGACAAAGTCAAACTCGCCGACGTCGAACTCAACGCCGCCGTCAATGCGCTCAAGAACAAGCAAATCGACGGCTTCGTCACCGCCGGCTCGTATCCGGCTCCGAACGTCATCGAGGCCGCCGCGTCGACGCCGGTTAAGTTGCTGTCGCTCTCCGACGACCAGATCGCCAAGACCAAGCGCACCAAGCTGGTGATTCCGGCCGGCACCTATGCCGGTGTGGACAAGGACACCGTCACCACCTCGCTCCCGGTGGTCGCGCATACCACGACCGCCATGGACGACGCCACCGCCTACCAGTTGACCAAGACCTACTGGGCGGAGAAGCAGGCGATGGGTTCGGCCAATCCGTGGTGGAAAGGCGTTTCCGGCGACATGCTCGCCAACGTCGTCGGCAAGATCCATCCCGGCGCGCTCAAGTATTACGACGAAGCCAAGATGTCGGTTCCGGCCGGCGCCCGCTGAGCCGTTACCGCTTTCGGGAGTAAACGGTCATGATGACGCCGAGGGAGGTCCTGTTCGCCGCCCTCGGCGCCGTCGCCATCGCCTTCCATATCGGCCTGATCTTTTCCGGCCTGGTCCCCAACCTGCTGGCCAGGCCGTTGCATATGGCCTTGGCACTTCCCTGGATTTTCCTGTTCGCCGAGCCGGCCGGCTGGCGGCGCTGGACCGGTGTGCCGCTCGCCGCCATCGGCATGGCGGGCTGTCTCTATATCGTCCTCAACGAAAACGCCATCTCGGACCAGTACGGCTCGCTGCAGGGCCTGGGCCAGACGGCAATGGCCTGGGCGTTGCTTTTGGTGGTGCTCGAAATGGCCAGGCGCGCCATCGGCTGGCCGCTGCCGCTGGTCGCAGCACTTGCGCTCGCCTACGGGCTCTTGGGTGAATACCTGCCGGGCGAGTTCGGCCACCCCGGACTTCCGATGGCAAGTTTCCTAGGCACGCTGACCATCGCCGAGGGCGGCATCTGGGGCAGCCTCACCGGCATCTCGGTCAACATCGTCGCCGTCTTCGTCATCATGGGCGCGGTGCTGAACGCCGGCGAGGCCGGCCAGGGTTTCATGAACCTGGCCGCCGCCGCGGCCGGGCGCCTCAAAGGAGGCGCGGCCAAGGTTGCGGTGCTGTCTTCGGCCTTGTTCGGTTCGATCTCCGGCTCGGCCTCGGCCAACGTGGCGTCGACCGGCGCAATCACGCTGCCGGCGATGCGGCGTTTGGGCTATCCGCGCTCGCTCGCCGGCGCTGTCGAGGCGGTGGCGTCGTCCGGCGGCCAGATCATGCCGCCCTTGATGGGCGCCGGTGCCTTCGTCATGGTCGAGTTGACCGGGACGCCCTATACCGGCATCGTCGCCGCCGCGTTGTTGCCCGCGCTGCTCTATTTCGCCGCCGTCTGGATCGGCATCAACGCCTTCGCATACCGTTTCGACTTGAAGGGCCTGCCAGCCGACGAGCGCCCCGGCACCCGCGCCGTGGTCGTCACCACGCTCTTTTTCGCGGTGCCCTTCGCCGCCCTGATCGAGCGCATGTTCGTCGCCGGCTACACGCCGCAGTACGCCGCCTGCGTCGCCATCCTGATCAGTTTCCTGATGCTGTTCATCGATGTGCGCTTCACCTTCTCGGCGCCGCGCACGCTCGAGCGGCTGAAGTCGGTGGCGCTCAACTCGGGTCAGCAGATCGCCATGATCGCCTCGATCATCCTCTGCGCCTCGATCGTCATCGGCGTGCTCGGCCAGACCGGGCTCGGCGTCAAGATCACCTCGGTCATTCTCTCCGCCGCCGGTGACGCGATCTGGCCGGCGCTGCTGTTGACCGCGCTGGCATGTCTGGTCCTGGGCATGGAAGTGCCGACCACGGCGGCCTATGTGATCTGCGTCTCGGTCGCCGGTCCGGCGCTGCAAAAGCTCGGGCTGGAGCCGCTGCAGGCGCATCTCTTCGTCTTCTGGTACGCGCTGCTCTCGACCATCACGCCGCCGGTCTGCGGTGCCGTCTTCATCGCGGCCGGCATGGTCGAGGCGGATTGGCTCAAGGTCGCCGGCCGCGCCATGATGCTGGGCATCGGGCTTTACTTGATCCCGCTCGGCATGATCGCCAACCCGGACGTCATCGGCCTTGCCAAGGCGCCGTTCCCGGCAATCATCGCGGCGGTCAAGATCGGCATCGGCCTTGCCGTCGTCTCGCACGGCGTGATCCGGCCGCTATCCAATTGGGCCAAGGCGGTGATGGTCGTCGTCGGGCTCGCGATCCTGCTGGTGCCCTTCGATATCTGATCGTCAGCCGGCGTCGCGCTTGCGCAGTTCCGTCTTCAATACCTTTCCGTAGTTGTTCTTCGGCAGTTCGTCGACGTAGACGTAGGCCTTCGGCCGCTTGAAGCGCGCGATCCGATTCAGGCAGAGCTTGTCGAGTTCGGCCTCGCTCGCCCGGCCGACCACATAGGCGACGACGACCTCGCCCCATTCCGGGTGGTTGCGGCCGATCACCGAGACCTCCTTGACGCCTGAATGTTCGAGCAGCACTTCCTCGACCTCGCGCGGGTAGATGTTGGAGCCGCCCGAGATGATGACGTCCTTGGCGCGGTCCTTGAGCGTGAGGAAACCGTCTTCGTCGAAGCTACCGACGTCGCCGGTGTGCAGCCAGCCGCCCTTGAGCGTCTCGGCGCTCGCTTCCGGATTGCGCCAGTAGCCGGCCATCACCGCGTCGCCGCGGACCAGCACCTCGCCGGCCTCGCCGGGCGGTAACGGCTTGTCGTCGGCATCGGCGACGCGCACCTCGCAGCCCGAGTTGGCGATACCGACCGAGGCGAGCCGCTCCAACCAGCGCGGATGCGACGAATCCGCCACCGTGGTGCGGTTGCAGACGGTGATCGTCATCGGGCTTTCGCCCTGGCCGTAGATTTGTGCGAGACAGGGGCCGAAGCGCGTCAGCGCGGCGCGCGCGTCCTCGACGTACATCGGGCCGCCGCCGTAGGTGATGCAGCGGAAGCTGAAGCGCGGGTTGTCGGCCGGGCTTTCAGTCATGCGCTTGACCATGGTCGGCGCGGCGAACAGCGAGAGCCCCGGCCAGGCGTCGGCGATGGCGAAAATCTCCGGCGGCTCGAAGCCACCCGACTCGGGCGTCACGTTGCAGGCGGCGGCGAGCACATGCGGCACCATGTACATGCCGGAACCGTGGCTCATCGGCGCGGCGTGGACGATGGCGTCCTTGGGCCCGGTCGGGTCGACATCCGAATGGTAGGCGAGTGCCATCACGGCCATATTCCGGTGCGTCAGCATGGCACCCTTGGGCCGGCCGGTGGTGCCGGAGGTATAGAACAGCCAGGCCAGGTCTTCCGGCCGGACGTCGACCAACGGCGCGGCGTCGGCGGCGAGCAGCTTGTCGTATTGGGGCGAGCCGAAGACGATCATCCGTTCGAGCGTCTCGGGCGCGTGCGCGGCGATGGCGGTTTCCAGTTCGGGCCCGACGAAGACGGCGCGGGCTTCAGCGTTTTCCAGGATGTAGCCCAACTCGGCGCCGTGCAGCTTGGCGTTGGCAGGCACCGCGGCGAAGCCGCCCCACCAGATGGCGAACATCGCCTCGACGTACTCCGGGCGGTTTTTGGAACAGATGGCGACGCGGTCGCCGGGCTTGAGCCCCAGAGCTTTGAGCCCGCCGGCGAGCCGGGCGGCGCGTTGCGCCAGCGCGCCGTAGTCGGCGACGACATCGGCGCCCAGCGCCACCGCCGGGTTGTCCGGAAACGCCCTGCCGGCGCGCTGGAGCCAGGCGGCGAGGTTCATGGCAAATTCCTCACGATGGCCTGGCGCGGGCCTTACGCGGCTTGCGCGCCCGCCGGCCGCACGCGCGCTTCCCAGGTGATCTCGGCGGTCTTCTCGATCATCGCCGAGGCCGAGCAGTATTTCTCGACCGAGAGGCGCACGGCTTCGTCCGCCTTGTTCTGCGGCACGTCGCCGATCACCGTGAACACCATGTGCACCTTGACGAAGACGCGCGGCTGCGTCTCCGCGCGCTCGGCTTCCAACTCGCAGTGCACGTCGTCGAATTTGAGGCGCATCTTGTTCAGGATATGGACGACGTCGAAACTGGCGCAGCCGCCCATGCCGATCAGCACCACCTCCATCGGCGAGGCGCCGACGCGTGGTCCGTCCTGGGCCGAGCCTTCCATGACCAGGCCTTGTCCGGCCTCCGTGCCGCCGACGAAACGCATGCCGCCGGCCCAATCGACTTTGACTTTCATGATCCGTTCATCCTCGTCCGCGGTAGGGCGCGACACCCTGGTCCGGCAGCCACAACCCTTCGGGCGGCAGGCCGGTCTGGTAAAAAACATCGATGGGAATGCCGCCCCTCGGATACCAATAGCCGCCGATGCGCAGCCACTTCGGCGAAATGGCGTCCTCGATGCGCTTGGCGATCATGATGGTGCAGTCCTCGTGGAAGGCGGGGTGATTTCGAAAGGCGCCGAGAAAGAGCTTCAGCGACTTGCTCTCCAGGATCGCGTCCTCGGGCACGTAGTCGATGACCATATGCGCGAAATCGGGCTGGCCGGTGACCGGGCAGACGGAGGTGAACTCGGGCGCGGTGAAGCGCACCAGATAGTCGGTCTCCTGGTGCGGGTTGGGCACGGCCTCAAGCACGGCGGCGTCCGGATTTTCCGGCAGGCCCGCCTCGGCGCCCAATTGGGTCAGGTTTTCGTAGATGCCGTCGGTCATGGCGGCATGTTGTCAAGGCTGGCGGGCGCGGTCAAACGGGTTTGGGCGCCGCAGCGCCTTGCGGATGTTTCCGCGCGCTCGGCCTAGCCGAAGCGCCGGGCCACCTTGTCGAGGGTCTCCAGCGTCTCGGTGCCGACCTGCTTGGTGAGGGCCTGGCGCGCCTGATCCTGTTTGAGTGCCGGTCCGACATCGCGGAACAGTCCCGTCAGCAGGTTTTCCGCCGCGGGCTGGTTGAACACCCAAGGTTCGCCTGCGGCGGTTTCCTTGGGCGGGATGGTGCTGGAATTGACCACGGCGATCATCCAGTTGAGGCGCTTCTCGATGTCGCGGAAGTAGCTGGCGATCTCGATCTCGGCCTGCAGCGCGATGCGGCTGGCTTCCTGCGTGCGATAGAAGCTGCTCCAGTCGTGGTCGCCGCCGGACCTGCGGCTGAGCTGTGCCGCGACCTTCTCGGCCTGCTTCTCGTAGTTTTCCAGTTTCGGCTTGCCGAACATCACCGCCAGCATGTTGAAGAACCCGGGCAGCATGCGCCGCGACAGCATCTCGGGTCTTTCACGCAGCGTCCGTTCGTCGGCGAAGCGATCCTCGAACTTGCGCACCAACAGGCGGCGGAAGAAATGCGTGCGGTTCTGCTTTTCGCGCTCGGCCGCCTGACCCAGAGTGTAGGTCTTGATGGCGTCGAGGAACACGGACTCGATGACCTTGAGCTCGCGCCGGAAGGCGTCGCCCATTTCCTTGACGTCGGCAGGTGTCAGCTTGCCGTCCTTGGCGCGGAGCTTGGCGGTCAGCAGTTGCATGACCATTGCATAAAAAGTCTAGGTTGCAGAAATTCATACAATTTTCTCGCAATAAAGCTCAAGGCGGTGAGCATATTCGTCGCGCTTAAATAGAATTCAGGCTTTCGCACCACCGACAGATTAGGACGGCCGGACCGCGAAGGCTATACTGACGCGCGGGAGTCATCTCATCATGACCAACAAAGTGGCCATCGTGTTTCCGTCCGGGGATGCGGAACGCGGGCCGGTTACGCTCGCCGAGACCCGGTTCGCCGCGACCGCCGCTGCGTTGGTGGCCGCCGGCATGGAAGCGGTTGCCGCACCCTATTCGGATCGAAATTGCGAGACCGTCCGCGCGCAACTCATGGCCTGCGGCGCGGCGCTGGTCTGGGTCAACCCGATCGAGGGCGGGCGCACCCGGGCAACGTTGAACGCCATGCTTGCCGACGTGGCGGGCCAAGGTGTGTTCGTC
>JAYOXJ010000004.1:19313-25603 GCA_038152725.1 Rhodospirillaceae bacterium | reverse complement strand
ATACGGCCTTCTATCGCGCGCCGGCACAATTGCGGGACGAACTTCCCGCACGGCTGGACGGGACCGGCGCGCGGGTCCTGAAGCAGGTGCGCGGCAACGGCGGCGACGGTGTGTGGAAAGTGTCGCCCGACCCGGCGACGGTGTCGTCGGTGCTGGTCCGCCACGCCAAGCGCGGCAGCGTCGAGGAACGCATGAATTTGGATGCCCTGTTCGCGTTGATGGCACCATATTTCGAAGCCGGCGGCAGCATGATCGATCAGCCCTATCAGACGCGCCTGGGCGACGGCATGATCCGCTGCTACATGGTGCACGACCGGGTCGAGGGGTTCGGCGAACAGCTCGTCAACGCGCTGCATCCGACCGAGTTCACGCCGGGCCAGCGGCTCTACTATCCGCCGACGCGGCCCGACTTCCAGCCGTTGAAACGGCGCCTGGAGGACGAGTGGCTGCCCGAACTCTGCCGGCGCCTCGCGATCGACCGGTTCGAGCTGCCGATCATCTGGGATGCCGACTTCATGTACGGCGCCAAGGACGCCGCCGGCGCCGACAGCTTCGTGCTCTGCGAGATCAACGTAAGCTCGGTCTATCCGTTCCCCGAATCGGCGCTGGAACCACTGGCACGGGCGACACGCGAGAGAATTTCGGCGGCCGCCCTCAATCAGCGATGACCAGTGCCAGCGGCTGGTGGTCGGACGCATCCGTGGCGACGTCGACGGTGAGCGCCGCGAGCTTCGCCGCAAGGTCCTCGGTGACGAAGAAGAAATCCCGGCAATGCGCGCCGGCCGGCCATTGCTTGTGGTCGAAGATGCCGCAGGTCGGATCGTGCGGCCTTTCCGGATAGAGCGCCGTCCAGGCATCGACCAGGGCAGGCGTGCCGCTTTCGAACGGCTTCAGCATGGCGTCGTATTCCGGCCAGCCCAGTTCCATGTTGAAATCGCCGCAGAACAATGCGCGCCGGTCGGGCCGCACCAGGCCGGCATAGGGACCGCTCGCCAGCGCTTGCGCGGGCGCACGGATTTGCGCCGCCGCCTCGTCGTGCAGCTCGCGCAGGCGCGCAACCTGGGCCATGCGGTGGTGCTCGGCGTGGTATTCGAGATGCGTGGTGACCACCCGGAGCGGTCCGCCGGCGGCGGCCACCGTCACTTCGGTGGCCTGGCGTGGCATGTGTTTGATGCCGGGCGCCGGCGGCCACGGCAGAAGATGGCGCAGCGCCGACAGCACCGGCAGGCGCGACAAGACAAGGTTGCCGAACCGGTAGGGACCGTCGGAACCGTTGCGTTCGATGCTCGGGCCGTCGATCCGGGCGTAGCCGGGGAACAGGGTGGCGACGGCGGCGAACTGGTCGCCCGCGGCCGCCGAATGCTCGATCTCCTGCAGGCAGATGACGTCGGTATCGCCGATCGCCCTGACCACGGCGGCGATGCGCTCGAAATCGACGCGGCCGTCGACGCCGAGCCCGGCCTGCACGTTCCAGCTCACCACGGTCGTCATTTGATGCCTGCGTGCATGAAGGACTGAACGAACTGGCGCTGGAACAGCAAGAACGCCACCCGCAGCGGCGCCACCGCGAGCAGCGTACCCGCCGTGATGATCGACCAGTCGACGCCCGATTCAGGCGCGCCGAAAATCGCCAGGCCGACGGTGAGCGGCCGGGTCGTGACCGAGTTGGTGATGACCAGCGGCCACAGGAAGTTGTTCCAGTGATAGCTCACCGAAACCAGCCCATAGGCGACGTAGGTGGGCCGTGCCAAGGGGACGTAGACCTTCCAGAGAATCTGCAGGATCGAGCAACCCTCGACGCGGGCGGCGTCGTCGAGCTCCTTGGGGATGGTCTTGAACGTCTGGCGCAGCAGGAAGATGCCGAAGGCGCTGGCCATGTAGGGCAACCCGATGCCGGTGATGGTGTCGACCAGGTCGAGGTGGCTCATGGTGCGATAGTTCTCGACGATCAGCACTTCGGGCATGATCATCAGCTGCAGCAGGACCAGGGCGAAGGCGATGTCCTTGCCGGCGAACTCGAAGCGCGCGAAGGCGTAGGCGGCGAGCGTGCAGAGTACGAACTGCGCCGCCAGGATCGCGCTGACCAGGATGAAGGTGTTGAGGTAGTAGCGTGCGAACGGCGCCTGCGACCACGCCTCGCGGAAGTTCTTGAGCGTCAGCGGCGCGGTCAGGTCGAAGTGGACGGCGTATTCGGACGGATGGAATGCGCTCCAGAAGGCATAGAGCAGCGGCATCAGCCAAAGTGCCGCGAGCAGCCAGGCGGCGCCGGTCTCAAGCACCGCGTACAACTGTTCGGTCGGGCGGCGGCGCATCATCGGTAGTGGATCCTCTTGTCGAGCACGACGAACTGGATGATGGCGATGGCCGCGAGCGTGACCAGCAACACCACCGTCAGGGTCGAGGCATAGGCCTGATCGAAGAAGCTGAAGGCGACCTCGTAAATGTAATAGAGCAGGAGGGAACTGGCGTTGTCGGGGCCGCCCTTGGTCAGGATGAACAGCTGATCGACCAGCTTGAAAGAATTGATCACCGCGTTGATCAGCACGAACAATGTGGTCGGCATCAGCAGCGGGAAGATGACGCGGCGGAAATAGTACCAGCGCCCGGCGCCCTCCAGCCGCGCGGCCTCTTCCAGCTCGGGGGGCAGGGCTTGGAGAGCGGCGAGATAGAAGATCATGAAGAAGCCGGCTTCCTTCCAGATGGTGATGACGATGATGCAGCCGAGCACCGTGTCCGGGTCGCCGAGCCAGTTGTGCGACGGGAAGCCCATGGCCATGGCAACCTGATCGATCAGGCCGATCCGTGGCGAATAGAAGAACAGCCAGATGTTGGCGACGGCGATCATCGGCAACACGGTCGGCGTGAAATAGCTCATCCGGACCAGGCCGCGCAGCGGCAGCTTGCCGTTGACCCAGACCGCCATCAGAAGCGCGATGGCGATGCTCGCCGGAATGGTGCCGAGCGCGTACCAGAGATTGTTCTCGACCACGCGCCAGAACACATCGTCACCGAGCATGAAGCGGTAGTTGTCGAGGCCGACGAACTTGGCCGGCTTGAGCGCCGTTCCGGCCGAAAAGAAGCTCTGGCCGAGGGTGGCGACCGCCGGATAGTGGGTGAACGCGATCAGCAGGATGGCGGCCGGCGACAGCAGCAGCCAGCCGTAGACCTGATTGCGGATGGAGCGCGATTCCATCGTAGCGAATTTCCCGGGTGAAACGCCCGGAGATGCCGTTGGGCGCCCCCGGGCTTGTTCCAACCGATTAGCGGTAACGCTTCAGCAGGCGGTCGGCCTGCTGTTGCGCCGCCGTGAGCGCCGCCTTGGGCGTTTCCTTGCCGGTCAGCGCCGACTGGAGGGCGTCGTCCAGGAGCTTGCGGACGCGGCCGGTCTGGTAGGTGGAAAGCTCGGCCGTGGCGAACTCGAGCTGGTCGCGGGCGACCGCGGCCGGCGGGAATTCGACGACGTACTTCTTGAGCGCGTCGGTCTGGTAGGCATCGGGGCGGGTGCCGATGTAGCCCGTGGCCATGCTCCATTCCGCGGTCAGCCCGGGTTCGGTCAGGAAGCGGATCAGCCGCATGGCGGCCTTGCGCTCTTCCGGCGAGCTCTGCTTGAAGATGTAGAAGTTGCCGCCGCCGGTCGGGGTGCCGCGGCGCTTGCTGGCCGGCAGCATGGCGACGCCGAAGTCGAACTTGGCGTTCTTCTTGACCGCCGTCAGGTTGCCGGTGGAGTGCCACATGATGGCCGTCTTGCCCTCCAGGAAGTTCTTGCGCAGCGTGCCCCACTCGATGGTGCCGGCCGGCATGACGCCATGCTTGGCGCCGAGATCGCGCCAGTACTCGAGCGCGCCCACCGTGGCCGGTGCGTCGAAGTAGGTGGTATTGCCGTCACCGTTCATCAGCACCTGGCCGTTCTGCATGGCGAGTGCGCCGAACATCCAATAGGGATAGCCGGTCGACGGGATCATGACGCCCCAGCGGTCGACCTGATCGCCGTTCTTCTTGGTGAGCTTCTTGCCCATGGCGACCATTTCGTCCCAGGTCGCCGGAGCCTTGTTGGGGTCGAGGCCGGCCTCCTTGAAGGCATCCTTGTTGTAGTACATGACGATGGTCGAACGCTGGAACGGGATGCCCCAGGTCTTGCCGCCGGTGCGGCCGTTTTCCATCAGCGCCGGATAGAACGACTTGAGCCAGGCCTTCTCCTCGGCGGTCTCGACGATGTCGTCGAAGGCGACGATGGCGCCCTGTTCGATCAGTTCATAGATGTCGATGGAGAACATCACGGAGAGCTGCGCCGGCTTGCCGCTCTTGAGCGCGGCCAGGGCCTTGATGCGGGCGTCGTTGTAGTTGCCGGCGTAGATCGCGTTAACCTTGACGTCCGGGTTGGCCTTCATGAAATCGGCGACCATGCCGTCGACCACCTTGGTCAACGGTCCGCCGACGGCGACGGGGTAGTACATGGTCAGGTCGACGGCCCCGGCGTTGGGCGCCGCGAACGATAGACCAAGCGCCACCAGGGCGCCGGTCGTTGCGGTCTTCAGTCTGTGGAACATCGCTTCCTCCTCTGGTTCAAAGTTCCGAATGTGTGCGTCTGTTACTCAATAATTCCGGTCGAAAGACTCAACCGGCCTCGTTTCCGTCCCCGGCCGCGACACGAGACCCGGTTTCGGCGTCGAACAGGTGAACGTCGCCGGCCGACCATGCGAGGCCGATGTCGTCGCCGGCGGAAAATCCGCAGCGGCCGGGCACGCGGACCAGGATTTCCTGGCCGCCGACCCGCGCCGACAGGATGGTGTCCGCGCCCAGGTAGTCGCAGGACCCGACCCGTGCGGCGATGCCGCCATCCGTGGAAACGCGCACGTGCTCGGGCCGGATGCCGAGCGCGCGTCGGCGTCCCGAATGGGCGCCGACGACGGGTCCGGTGGTGCCGGCGATCACCGCGCCCCGGTCGGTATCGTCGAGTTCGAGCAGGTTCATCGGCGGCGTGCCGATGAATTCGGCGCAGAACCTCGTCGCCGGCCGGTCGTAGAGCAGATCGGGCGTGCCTTCCTGCTCGATCGTCCCTTTGCGCATGAGGATGACCTTGTCGGCCATGCTCATGGCTTCGGTCTGGTCATGGGTGACGTAGACGACGGTCATGCCGAGACGCTTCTGCAGGGCGCGGATCTCGACGCGCATCTCGTGACGCAGTTTGGCGTCCAGGTTGGAGAGTGGCTCGTCCATCAGGCAGATCGGGTTCTCGGCGATGATCGCCCGGGCCAGCGCGACGCGCTGGCGCTGGCCGCCGGAAAGCTGCGATGGTTTGCGGTCGAGCAGTTCGGCCAGGCCGACCATTTCCGCGACATGAGCGAGCCGGCTTTCCTGTTCCGCCTTGGGCGTCTTGCGGACCTTGAGCCCGAACAGAATGTTCTGGCGGGTGTCCAGGTGCGGAAACAGCGCATAGGACTGGAACACCATGGAGACGCGGCGCTCCGCCGGTGCCGCCGTGGTCATGTCGTTGCCGCCGATGAGGATGCGTCCCGACGTCATCTCCTCGAGGCCGGCGATCATGCGGAGCGTCGTCGACTTGCCGCAGCCGGACGGGCCGAGCAGGACCACGAAGGTGCCTTCCTCGACGGTGAACGAGACGTCGTTCACGGCGATGCTGTCGCCCCAGGCCTTGACGCCGGAAATGAATTCGATGGCGGTCATCGCATCTTGCCTTGGCCCGCAGTTCGTCGGTCGCGCATGTGGTCGTATGTCCTTGTCATCGGCTAGGAGCTCTGGAGTTTCCCAAGAACGGCGGCCGTGCCGTCGGCGTCCTCGCCGGCGACATGGACGTCGACGTTGTGGGATCGTGCCAGCGCCTTGATCGCGGCAGGCGGCTCTTCGTCGGTGAACAGCGCGTCGATTTCGGAGATGTGTGCCGTTTGCATCATGGCGTCGCCATTGAACTTGCTGTGGTCGGCAACCACGAACTTGGTGCGGCAGATCGACATGGCGGTCTGCGAGACGTGCACGTCGCGGTAATCGTAATCGAGAAGCTGGCCGTTGGCGTCGATCGAACCGATGCCGAAGATGGCGTAGCCGACGCGAAATCGCTTCAGGAAATCGGCGGTCGCCTCGCCGGTCACGGCGCGGTCGCGGTTTCGGACCATGCCGCCGGTGAGGATGATGTCGAAGTCGGTGTGCTCGCACAGGATCGACGCCACCGTGATGTGGTTGGTGACGATGCGCAGTTCGCGGTGGCCGACCAGCGCGCGGGCGACTGCCTCGGTGGTGGTGCCGATGTCGATGAACAACGACGCCCCGTCCGG
>JAYOXJ010000004.1:7826-19213 GCA_038152725.1 Rhodospirillaceae bacterium | reverse complement strand
GGGCGACTGCCTCGGTGGTGGTGCCGATGTCGATGAACAACGACGCCCCGTCCGGAATATGTCCGGCGACGGCACGGCCGATACGCTGTTTCTCGGCTGCGTAGCGAACCTGCCGGTTGGAATAGTCGAGCCGGTCCCAGCCCGCCGGCAACCCGGCGCCGCCGTGATGGCGCTGCAGGATTCGCCGTTCGCTGAGATCGATGATGTCGCGGCGGATGGTCTGCGAGGAAACGCCGAAACGCTCCGCCATCATCTCGATGGAGGCGAAACCCTGTTCGCGCACCAGCTCGACGATGGCCGCCTGACGCTGGCCGATATCCTCCCGTCGCGGTTCCCGCACGTAAGCCTTCCCCTTGATGGCGGCCGGTTCAGCCGGACGCATTTTGTAAGATAACTTACAGAAATTTACACAAATATGTCAACTTTATGAACGTTTTTGGTAAGCGCATCGGCGGCCGGCTGGCTGAAGCCAGCGGTTCCGGGCGTTGAAGTACGTGGAAACTGGCGTTCGGGCTGGGCGCTACAGCGGCTCCAGGTCGCCGCCCGCCTGTTCGGCGGCGAACAGCGCCGTGAAGGCGTCGAGCGCGCCTTCGGCGATGGCGTCGCGCATGGCGCTCATCAGTTCCTGGTAGTAGTGGAGGTTATGGCAGGTCAGCAGCATGGCGGCCAGAATCTCCTTGGCCATCACCAGGTGGTGGATATAGCCGCGCGAATAATTGCGGCACGCGTAGCAGGTGCATTGCGGGTCGATCGGGCGCGGGTCCTCGCGGTGGCGCGCGTTGCGCAAGTTCAAGGTGCCGCGCCGGGTGAACGCCTGGTCGGTGCGGCCCGAGCGCGTCGGCAAAACGCAGTCGAACATGTCGACGCCGCGCCTGACCGCGCCGACCAGATCTTCCGGCTTGCCCACGCCCATCAGATAGCGTGGCCGGTCCTTCGGCAGATGCGGTTCGGTGACGTCGAGGGTCTTCAGCATCAGATCGCGGCCCTCGCCAACGGCGAGGCCGCCGATGGCGTAGCCGTCGAAACCGATCTTGGTGAGTTCCTTGGCCGACTGTTCGCGCAAATGCGCGTAGACGCCGCCCTGGACGATGCCGAAGAGGCCATAGCCCTGGCGTTTGCGGAACGCCTTGCGGCAGCGCTCGGCCCAGCGCATGGAAAGCCGCATGGAGCTCTCGGCCTCTTGTTCGGTCGCCGGGAACGGTGTGCATTCGTCCAGCACCATGGTGATGTCGGCGTCCAAGAGATGCTGGATCTGGATGGCGCGTTCCGGCGTCAGCTTGTGCTGGCTGCCGTCGATGTGCGAGCGGAAGGTGACGCCTTCCTCCTCGATCTTGCGGAGCGAGGCGAGGCTCATCACCTGATAGCCGCCGGAATCGGTCAGGATCGGCCCCGGCCAGTTCATGAACTCGTGCAGTCCGCCGAAGCGGTCGATGCGCTCGGCGGTCGGGCGCAGCATCAGATGGTAGGTGTTGGCCAGGATGATCTGGGCCCCGGTCTCCTTGACCGCTTCCGGCGTCATCGCCTTGACCGTCGCCGCCGTGCCGACCGGCATGAAGGCGGGCGTGTCGATGGCGCCGTGCGCGGTCAGAAGCGTGCCGAGCCGGGCGCGGCCGTCCTGTTTGATCAGATCGAAGGTGAGCCCGGCCATGCGGTTGCTCAGTAGAGCGCGCCGCGCGCGGCCACCGGCCACACGATCTCGACGTGGGCGTCGGCGGTACCGAGCCCGCGCACGCCGACGTACCAGTCGTGCAGGTTGACCGTCGGGTCGCAGTGGCCGGGGACGAGCAACAGCTTGGCGCCGCGCGCCGGCTTCTCGTTGACCATGGCGATGTTGATGACGCCGTGTTCGTCGGACATGCCGCGCATCTCGGCGCCGGCCAGCTGCCACGGCACCGGCAGGCCGGAATCGATAGCGGCGGCCTTGTGTCCGGCGTCGACCACGCAGGCGTCGTCGCCGGTGCGGCTCATCACGGTGGCGAGCACGAACAGCGCGTGCTCGAAGGTATCGAACGGACCGCCGTCGGCCGCCTTGTTGCGGGCGTAGTCGGCGTCCATGAAGGCGTAGGAACCGCATTGCAGTTCGTTGTAGACGCCGCTCGCGGCTTCCAGCTCGAAGGTGCCGGTGCCGGCGCCGCCGACGATGGCGCAATCGAGGCCGTCACCCGAAAGCACGTCGACGGTCTCGCGGGTGACGCGCACGGCATGGTCGATGGCGGCGCGGCGCTCGTCGATGGTGCGCAAGTGCTGGGCGGACCCTTGATAGGCCTGCAGGCCGGCGAATTCGAGATGCGGGTCGTCGGCGATCATCCGCGCCAGCGCCAGCGCCGGCTGCCCCGGCTGCACGCCGCAGCGCTTGGCGCCGACGTGGATCTCGACCAGGGTGGCGATGGTGACGCCGGCGGCGCGTGCGGCCTCTGAGATTTCCGCCACCGCTCGCGCATCATCGATACAGACACCGACCTTGGCCTGATGGTTGAGGCGCGCAAGGCGGGCGAGCTTCTCGGGTCCGACCACCTGGTTGGAGACGAGCACGTCTTCGACGCCGCCCTCGACCATCACCTCCGCTTCCGAGACCTTCTGGCAGCAGACCCCAACGGCGCCGCGCTTGATCTGCTGCTGGGCGACCCAGGGGCTCTTGTGCATCTTGGCATGCGGGCGGAGCCGCACGCCGGCATCCGCCGCCTTGGCCGCCATGCGGTCCAAGTTGCGCTCGAAGGCGTCGAGGTCGACGACCAGCGCGGGCGTGTCGATCTCGGCGAATTCCTGTCCGACTTCGGCCGGTTGGCGCATGACGGTATCCTCCCCTGGGACGGCGATTGTTTCAGCCTTGCGGCTGATTTCCCCACGATTCGCGCGCCGGTTCAAGCAGGCAGGCGTCACCGTACGAATAAAACCGGTAGCCGGCGGCAATCGCGTGGGCGTAGGCGGCCTGCATGCGATCCAGCCCTGAGAACGCGGCGACCAGCATGAACAGCGTCGAACGCGGCAGATGGAAGTTGGTGAACATCAGATCGACGGCGCGGAAGGCGTATCCCGGCGTGATGAAGATATCGGTCTCGCCCTGGAACGGATGGACGCGGCCGTCTTCGTCGGCGGCGGTCTCCAAAAGGCGCATGGCGGTGGAGCCGACGGCGAGTACGCGCCCGCCCGCCACACGCGCCCGATTGATGGCGTCGGCGGCGGCGGCCGAGATTTCGCCCCACTCGGCGTGCATGGGATGGTCGCGGGTGTCGTCCGCCTTGACCGGCAGGAAGGTGCCGGCGCCGACGTGCAGCGTCAGGCGCGCAACGGAAACGCCGGCGGCCTCGATCGATTTCATCAATGCCGGCGTGAAGTGAAGCCCGGCGGTCGGTGCGGCGGCGGCGCCGGGCTGGGAGGCGAACATGGTCTGGTAGTCGTGGCGGTCCGATCCGAGCCCTTCGGCACCGCGCTTGATGTAGGGCGGCAGCGGCATGACGCCGTGCGCTTCGAGCTTGGCCATAAGATCCGCGCCGGCGGCATTGAAATGCAGCACGACCTCGCCGGCGTCGAGCTTGTTTCGGACAATGGCATGGAAGCCGGGCGCGAAGGCGATCATGTCGCCGGTCTTGATCTTCCGCGCCGGCCGGGCGAAAGCATGCCAAGTATCGAGTGCGGCCGGCTTGTGCAACGTCACCTCGACCTTGACGCCGCCGGTCGGCGGGCCGGGCCGGGTGGCGTCGCCGCGCTTGCCGGTCAGCCGGCAGGGCAGCACGCGCGTATCGTTGACCACCATGATGTCGCCGGACCTGAGCAGCGACGGCAGATCCGCGACGCTGCGGTCAGCGAGTGTCGGGCCGATGTGCAAAAGCCTGGCCCTGTCGCGCGGCTCGGCCGGCGCCTGGGCAATACGGTCCTGCGGCAGTTCGAAATCGAAAAGGTCGACGCGCATGGGGGCGTCTTATCCGAGCCGACGCCGCCCTGCAAACGGCTTTCGCGCCTCACTCGGCGGCGGGCAGCGGCAGCGCCGTGGTCGATTTGATCTCCTCCATGGCGAAGCTCGACGACACATCGCTCAACGGCACGCGGTCGATCAGGCGCTTGTAGAAGGCGTCGTAGGCGGCGATGTCGGCGACCACGACCTTCAAGAGATAGTCGATGTCGCCGCTCATGCGATGCAACTCCAGCACTTCCGGCAGCGCCTTCACGGCGGCGGCGAAGGTCTCCAGCCATTTGGCGCTGTGCTCGCGGGTGCGCACGGCGACGTAGACGGTGACGCCGAGGCCGAGCTTGTCGCGGTCGAGGAGCGCCACGCGGTGTTTGATGACGCCAGCTTTCTCGAGATTGCGGATGCGCCGCCAGCAGGGCGTCGGCGACAGGCCGGCACGTGCGGCGATATCGGCGACCGACAAGCCGGCGTCGCGCTGAAGCAGGTCGAGAATCTTCCGGTCGAAGGAATCCATGAAAATATTTTACGTATTATTTTATAAAATTAGAATAAAATTTATGTAAAATCCGAAAATTTTGGGAAAATAGCAAAAATTTTTCATTCCAGCCGGGTTAATTTTGCATCATCGAAACCGATGGACCGGAGCCGAATAGATGTTGCCCAAGCTGCTGACCGAACACCCCGCGACCGTCGGCGAAACCTACGGCGAGCATTTCGTCCAGGCCTCTTCCTTCGCCGGCCACCTGTTCCTGGCCGCCTGCGCCTGCGCCGTGCACGCGATTTTGCCGTTCCTGTTCCTCAAGACCGGCAGCCGCAAGATCGAGATGCTCCACTCGCGCATGGTCACCCATCGCAACCGCAAGGATGCGCGCGAAACCCCCGCCGCCGAGGCGCAAACCGCCTGATCGTGCTTTCCGCCGCACGGGCGGCGCGCGAAAATGGCGCCGCCATGCGGACCGTCGTTCTCTCCCTGATAGCCGTTCTGTTGCTCGGCCAGCCGGTCGCCGGCGCGGACGACAGTGTGCGGGTCATCGACGAGCATTCCGGCGTCGATCCAGCGGCATTCCCCGACATTGCCGCCCAGGCGGCGCGGGAATACGAAAAACTGAAAGCCATGTTCGGCACCGACGTCGGCGTCGCCACCGTCAAGCTGCGGCCCAAGTGCGTCGCGCGGCAAACCCCGCCGGCCGCCATCGTCATCCCGGCGCGTCTGGTCAACGACGGCCGTGTCATCACCGCGCACGAGATCACACATTTGCTCACCCAAGGCTGGGCCAGCGCGCTTTTGAAGGAAGGGCTCGCGGTCTATGCCCAGGACAGGGTCGGCGAACGCAAGGGCTGGCCCAACGAGGGCCGCAACGTGCATCGCGTCGCGTTCGAGGCGGTGACGCAGTCCGCAGCCCTGGTGCGCACGCCAGAAGAAGCCGACAAGGCGCTCTCGACGTCGAACGCGGGTCAGGCGAGGTTGCGGCGCGCCGCCTATGCCGTCGCCGGGTCCTTCGTGACCTGGCTGATCGACGAGCGCTTCCGGGGCGAACTCGGCCAATTCATGAACACGCTCTACCGCAGCGGTAATTATGCCGGCGCCACCGGTGCGGACTTCGCGGCGTTGCAACGCGAGTGGCGGGAATACGTCGAACGCGTCATAGAGTGACGGTCTTCCCGCTGACCGCCGATTCGACGATCGCCTCCAGCACCGCCGTGCCGTGGATGGCGTCGGCGACCGGGATCGGATAGGGCGTCGTGCCCTCGACCGCGGCGGCGAAGGCGATCATCTCGAGGCGTTCGATGTCGGGCTTCTCGAAGGTTTCGAGCGTCTCTTCCTCGTCGCCCTGGTCGAGTTTCTTGACGGCGATCTTCTTGTAACCCCGCATCGAGGCCCAGCCTTCCGAGCCCATCGCGCGGATGTACCAGATGCGAGCGGTCGAGAAGAGCGTCGACATGTAGCCGGTCGAGCCGTTGGCGAAGCGCAGCGTCATGAAGGTGACGTCGTCGATGGCGCCGGTCAGCATGCGCCGCTCGGAGGTGGCGCGGACCTCGGTGATCGGGCCCATCAGCGAAATCAGCGAATCGACCATGTGCACGCCCAAGGCGGTCATCGATCCGGCCGGACTCTCCTTCGGATCGCCGCGCCAGTGGCCGGGCGTGGCGCGCACGCCCGCCGGCACCGATATGTTGGCCTCGACATGCAGCGGCGTTCCGATGCCGCCGGAATTCACGATCTCGCGGAGCCGCAGCATGGACGGCAGGAAGCGCCGGTTGAAGCCGGGCGCGCAGACCAAGCCGGCCTCGGCCAGCGCCGCGGCGGCGCGCTCCGCGCTCTCGACATCGAGCGTGAAGGGCTTTTCGATGAAGACGTGCTTGCCGGCCTTGGCGCAGGCCATCATCTGCTCGGCATGCATGGTGTGCGGCGTCGCCAGCACGATGGCGTCGAGACTCGGATCGGCGAGCAGGTCGTCGAGCGAGTCGCGAAGATCGATGCCGTTCGCGGCGCAGAAGTCGACGGCGCGTTCCTTGCGGCCGGTGCAACCGGCGGGAAAGGTGATGGCGTCGGAGTCTTTGATCGCGTTGGTCAGGACCTGACCCCAGCGGCCAAGCCCGGCTATTCCCGCACGCACGGTCATGTCGTATGCTCCTTTTTTCGACAAACGGCACCTCACCATACGCGCGCGTGGGGGCCGGATAAAGACCGGGGAGGAACCTATGCCCGAAGCCCGCGACGCCCATAAGGAAGCCAAGTCCTTCGTCACCGACTATCTCGGCCGCAACGCCGAAGCGCTCAACCAGATCATCGACGCGCTGTTCTGGTACGGCGAGCCGGCGATGCAGGAAGTGCGTTCGGCGGCGCTCCTGACCAAGACGCTGGAGGATGCCGGATTCAAAGTCGAACGCGGAATCTCGGGCTTTCCGACAGGCTTCGTCGCCAGCTTCGGTTCCGGCAAGCCGGTGGTCGCGGTGCATACCGAATACGACGCCGCGCCCAACAACAGCCAGGCGCCAGGCGTGCCCGAGAAGAGAGAGATCGTCGAGGGCGGGCCCGGCCACTGCGAAGGCCACAACGTCAACGGCGCGGTGATGGTCGCTACCGCCGTCGCGGTCAGCCGCGCCATGGCCAAGTTCCGCATCAAGGGCACGCTCAAGGTGTTCGGTGCGCCGGCCGAGGAACTGGTGCTGGCCCGGCCCTACTACGTGCGCGACGGCTATTTCGACGACGTCGACGTCGCCTTCCACCCGCATCTCTGGGACCGCTTCTTCACCGAGTACGGCGTTTTGCAACGCGCCGTGGTGTCGGCCGAATTCATCTACCGCGGCGAGACGGCACATGCCGCCATGTCGCCCTGGAAGGGGCGCGACGCGCTCGATGCCGTGGTGCTGATGGACAGCGGCATGGCGCAGTACCGCGAGCACCTCAGGCCCGGCATGAACATGCACCGCGTGATCACCGACGGCGGCACCCAGCCGAACGTCATCCCCTCGCGCGCAGCCATCTGGTGGTTCTTCCGCGACCACACCGCCGAGGGCGCCAAGGAACTGTTCGAGCACGCCAAGAAGGTCGCCGAAGGTGCGGCGCTGATGACCAAGACCGAGCTCGAGGTGGTCATCAAGACGGCGGTCTGGCCGGTGCGCGCCAACCAGACCCTGGCGCTGGCACTTCAACGCAACATCGAAGCGGTCGGCATGCCGACGTGGTCGAACGCCGAGCACGATCTTGCCATCCGCCTGCAGCGCGCCAACGGCGCCGAGGAGGAGGGGTTGAAGCCGAACTTCGAGACCCTGGACGGACCGTCACCGTCGATCCCCGCCGCCAACGACTGCGGCGACGTGTCGTGGAAGGTGCCGATGGGGCGGCTCTGGTATCCGTCGAACGTGCCGGGCGTCACCTTCCATCACTGGTCGGCGGGTACGGCGCTGGCGACTTCGATCGCACACAAGGGCGGTCTCGTCGGCGCCAAGGCGCTGTCCGCGACGCTGATCGACTGCCTCACCGATCCTGAACTGATATCGACGGCCAAGCGGACCTTCGCCGAGGAAACCAAGGGGGTGACCTATGCGCCGATGATCCCGGCCGAGAACACACCGCCGCTCGACATCAACGCCGAGTTGATGGCACGCGTGCGCCCGGCCATGGAAAAGCACTACGTCGAGCCGACCACGGCATTCGAATAGGTGGGTCAGCGGGCGTAGAAGACCACCTGGAACAAATCGTCGGCGTCGCTCCAGCGCGCCTCGGGCGTGAAGCCGGCGGCGGCGGCCATGGCGTCGAACTCGCCCGGCGCGTACTTGTAGGAATTTTCCGTGTGGATGGTTTCGCCGGCGGCGAAGGCGAAGGCATGGCCGGCAACGGTGACCAACTGGTCGGTCATGCTCTCGAGATGCATCTCGATCCGCCCCAAAGCCTGATTGTAGCGCGCCACGTGGCGGAAGCGCTGGGTGTCGAAGTCGGCGCCGAGTTCGCGGTTGATGCGCTCAAGCAGGTTCTTGTTGAAGGCGGCGGTGACGCCGGCGGCATCGTCGTAGGCTTTGAGCAACCGGTCGACATCCTTCTTGAGATCGACGCCGATCAGAAGCCCGCCGCCGGCGCCGACGGTGTCGGCGACGCCACACAGGAACGCGACCGCCGCGTCCGGCTCGAAGTTGCCGATGGTCGAGCCCGGGAAGAATGCGACCTTGCGTGCCGCCGTCTTCGGCAGCGGTGGGAGCGCGAAGGGCCGGGTGAAGTCGGCCGCCACCGGCAGCACGGCCAGGTCGGGATAGGCCTTGTCGAGGTCTCGCGCGGCGGCGAGCAGGTGCGCCTCCGAGATGTCGACGGCGACCAGCGCCGCCGGGTCCCGCAAACGGTCGAGGAGGAGGCGCACCTTGTCGAGCGAGCCGGCACCGTACTCGATCAGCACCGCGCCGGGACCGATGGCCTCGGCCATGTCGGCGGCGTGGTCGTCGAGGATGCCCTCTTCGGTGCGGGTTGGATAATACTCGTCGAGCCGGCAGATCTCGGCGAACAGCGCCGAGCCGGCGGCATCGTAGAAGTACTTCGGTTTGAGACCCTTGGGCGCTGCGGCGAGTCCGGCCAACACATCGTCCAGGAACGAAGTGTCGACATCGCCGCCGGATGAAGTTGTCGCAGGCCGTCCGGCCGCCTTCGGCGCATCGTCGGCCAGGCGGATGCCGGTGAACTGCCAGCGGTCTGGCATGTAGAAGAAGTTGCGGTAGGTGGCGCGGATGTGGTTTTCCGGCGTGGCGCAGGAGCCGCCGCGCAGCACCATCTGACCGGACATGAACTTGCCGTTGTATTCGCCGACCGCACCCGGCGCCGGATTGAACCCGGGATAGGCGACATAGGGGCTTTTGGTCCATTCCCAGACGTCGCCGAACATCTGGGTCAGGCCGTCTTCGCTGGCCGGCAGCGGATGGAACACGCCCTTGCCGGCGAAATGGCCGTCCAAGGGCCGCGACGCCGCGGCGAATTCCCACTCGGCTTCGGTGGCGAGCCGCTTGCCGGCCCAGCGCGCGAAGGCGTCGGCCTCGAAATAGCTGACGTGACAGACCGGCGCCGCCTTCTCGATCGGCCTAAGGCCGGAGAGCGTGAAGATGCGCCACTCGCCGTCGTCGTCCTGGTGCCAGTGGAGCGGCGCCTGCCAGCCTTGCGTCTGCACCGTCGCCCAGCCGTCGGAGAGCCAGAACTCGGGCCGCGCATAGCCGCCGTCGGCGATGAATTCCATGTATTCGGCGTTGGTGGTCGGCCGCGAAGCGAGGCGGTAGGGTTCGAGCCAAACCCGATGGCGCGGTCCCTCGCAGTCGAAGGCGAAAGTCTCGCCGTCCCAGCCGATCTCGACCAGGCCGCCAGGGAAGTCGATCCAGTCGAGATCGACCACCGCCTTGGCTTCGCGCGGGAACGGCGGCCGGTAGGCGGGGAATAGGGGATTGCTGCCGAGTACGTGCTTGATGTCGGTGATCAGCAGTTCCTGGTGCTGCTGTTCGTGATGCAGGCCAAGCTCGATCAAGGCGCGTACTTCGGCGGTGGGTTCCGCCGCCAGGAATTCGGCCATCGCTTCGTCCACATGCGCGCGGTAGGCGTGGATGTCGGAAAGTGCCGGGCGGGTCAGCAGTCCGCGCTTCGGGCGCGCGTGGCGCGGGCCGACCTGCTCGTAATAGGAATTGAAGAGATAGTTGTAGCGCGGATGGAACACCTCGTAGCCCGGCGCCTGCGGCACCAGCACGAAAGTCTCGAAGAACCAGGTCGTGTGAGCCAGGTGCCATTTTGTCGGGCTGGTGTCCGGCATCGACTGCACGCACTGGTCCTCCGGCGTGAGAGGGCGGGCGAGTTCGAGCGACTGGCGGCGGACCGATTGAAAACGCTCGGCCAGGGTGTCGGCGCTGGCGATGCGGCGCGGGACCGGAGACGTGGGCATGGCGACCTCCCGATTGCGGTTCGCCACCCTAACGGCTTTGACCCGGCGCGCGAACCCTCGGGCCGGAATATCTGCTATGAATTTATTGTGAAGATGCCGGTGCGGGCCTGCGAATCGGCCGTCCGGTGAACTTGAGAAAAAATGCGGAAAAATCCCGCCGTGCGGGTGGAAAAATCATCAACTCATTGAAAAAAACAAAAACAATTTTTGCCTTGTGTGACCGCCGTCACTGAAAAATCCCTCAAATCGCCGCATGTTGGGCACTGTAAGAAACGCACCTCCCCGAGTATCCTCCCCCAACTCCCCTGCGTTTCTTACATCCTCCCTGTCAAACTTGCCGGCCCCTCGGGGCCGGCATCTTTGTTTTAGCTGGTCGCGCCAGATGTCTCGTCCAGGGCCACTCGGGGCCGGCATCTTTGTTTTGAGGCCGAGAGGAACGATGATCGGGGTGAGGTTTTCTTGTCAGCGGTCGGCCAGCAGTTCGATCTGCTCGGGGTGGGTGATCTCGATCATCGGGCCGTTGCGGCTCTTGAGCCAGCCGCGCACGCGGACGTGGCGCCCACCGAGGCCGGCGGCATCCAGCCCCTCCTGGCGTGCCAGTTTGACGACGTCGGGCGCCAGCGTGGCGGTGAAGTCGTCGCGCCAGTTGGCGCCGAAGTTGAGGAAGCCCCGACCCTTGACCTTGGCGGCGTCGACGACGCGCCCCTCGACCAGTTGGAAAGTGCCGAGTTCGCGCATCAACGGTGCCGCCTCGGCGGCGCGCGGCTTGTAGAAATCGAGCGCCCAGATGCCGCGCTTGTGGCCGCGTGCGTCGCGCTCGCGCGCCAGCATTGCTTCGGCGACGGCGCGATTGTCGGCGAAGGTGTAAACCCGCGCCATGCCGGCCTCGAGCATGTTGCCCTGAACCCAGCCGCCGTCGTCTAGGAAGAGGTGCGCGAGGTGGCGGCCGTGGCGGTCCATCCTGGCGCCGCCGAAATGCAGCCGGACGTGGCGGCCGCGGACCATGGCCTCGAGCGCGTATTTCGAATCGGCGGCCTTCGGCCACGGCTTGAAATTCTTGCGCCCAAGCGGCA
>JAYOXJ010000004.1:445-7707 GCA_038152725.1 Rhodospirillaceae bacterium | reverse complement strand
GCGCCTGGATACCGACCAGCCGCACCTCCCTGGCGCCGGCGACGGGCGGGTCGATCAGCACGGTGTCGCCATCGACCACCTCCTTGACGGTCGCATCGTGGCCGGCCAGCAGCTTGGCGCGGACCTCGGCATCGGTTTCGGCGGCGGCGGGCAGGGCGGCGCAGCAGAGCAACAGAAGCAAGAACAACATGGCTCTCATTCGCCGTCTCCGAACCCGACCATGGCGCGAACTTCGGCCGCTGTCGTGCCGCTGCCGCGCAGTTGCCGGAGCGTCGCCGCATGGTCGCGCTTGGCCAGGCGCCGCCCGTCCGGGCCGTCAATGAGGCCGTGGTGGCGGTACTCAGGCACGGGCAGCCCGAGCAGCGCCTGCAACAGCCGGTGCAGATGCGAGGCGGGGAACAGGTCGCGGCCGCGCGTCACCAGCGTCACACCCTGAAGCGCGTCATCGACCGTGACCGCCAGATGATAGCTGGTCGGCGTGTCCTTCCGCGCCAGCACGACGTCGCCGAATATTTTCGGCGTGGCCTTCTGTCCGCCCCGGTCGCGATCGACCCAGGCAAGCGAGCCGGCGGCGACGGTGGCGGCATCGACCTTGAGCCGGAGCGCGTGCGGTTCACCGGCGTCGAGACGTGTCTTGCGCTCGGTGGCCTTCAAGCGGCGGCAGGTGCCGGGGTAATGGTAGCCGTCGGGGCCGGTGGGAATCTCATGCGGCGCCGAGCCGGCGGCGGCGATCTCGGCCTCGATGTCCTTGCGCGTGCAGAAGCAGGGATAGAGCAATTCCTTGGCGGCCAGCGCGTCTAGGGCGGTTTGGTAATCGGCCAGGTGTTCCGACTGGCGGCGCACCGGCTCCTCCCATTCGAGCCCGAGCCAGACCAGGTCTTCGAAGATAGCGTCGGTGAATTCGGGACGGCAGCGGCCTATGTCGATGTCCTCGATGCGCAGGATGAAACGCCCGCCTGCGCCGGCCGCCCGGGCCGCGAACAGGGCCGAGTGGGCATGGCCGAGATGCAGATAGCCGGTCGGGCTCGGCGCGAAACGCGTAATCTCCGTCATGCCCGAACGTTGACGCGCCGGGTGGCGGCTGGCAATAGCTCTATGTGGTTGGAACGACGAGGTGCATCCATGAGCGAGCTTCCCGAACTCTCCGGTCCCGTGCGCGAACCCGCTTCTGGCGGCAGGCCCAAACAGCTCGTCATCCTCTGTCACGGTGTCGGTTCGGACGGCGAGGATCTGATCGCGTTGGCACCTTACTTCGCCAAGGTGCTGCCCGACGCCAAGTTCATCGCGCCGAACGCGCCCTACCGCTTCGACCAGGCGCCGTTCGGCTACCAGTGGTTTTCCCTGGGCGACATGTCGATGGCCAACCGCCTCGCCGGCACCAAGGCAGCGGCGCCCATTCTCGACGATTTCATTGACGAACAGCTCGCCGCCCACGGCCTCGAGGAAAAGAACCTGGCGCTGGTCGGCTTTTCCCAGGGCACCATGGTCAGCCTGCATGTCGGCTTGCGCCGCACGCGGCCGCTCGCCGGCATCATCGGCTATTCCGGCATGCTGATCGGTGCCGAGGCACTCGCCACCGAGATCAAGAGCCGTCCGCCGGTGCTGTTGATGCACGGTGACGCCGACAGCGTATTGCCGCCGGAAAATCTCGGCCTGGCCACGGCGGCGCTGCGCGCAGTCGGCGTGCCGGTGCGCTCCGAAATGCGGCCGATGCTCGGTCACGGCCTCGACGACCGCTGCATCATGGCCGGCATGGATTTTCTTGCCAGCAGCTTCGGCGTGCCGTTACCGCAGCCGAACGCCGATTCATAAAAGATTCACCGCAACCGGTTTGCCGCCCGACTCAAGATATTGTATCCTCCGGTCCGGATACACGGAGGATCATGTTGTCGCTTGCGGCAGGCACCCATCCGGCTCTGGTTCTCAACGCCGACTTCCGGCCGTTGAGTTACTTCCCGCTGTCGCTGTGGTCGTGGCAAGACAGCGTCAAGGCGGTGTTCATGGACCGCGTCAACGTCATCTCCGAGTACGACCACGAAGTCCGCTCGCCGAGCTTCGCCATGCGCCTGCCCAGCGTCATCTCGCTCAAGGAATACGTGCAGATGAGCCGGCGCCCGGCGTTCACCCGGTTCAACGTGTTCCTGCGCGACAGCTTCGCCTGCCAGTACTGCGGCGGCCCGCGCGTTGCCGAGGATCTGACCTTCGATCACGTGGTGCCGCGCTCGCGCGGCGGACGCACGTCCTGGGACAACGTCGTCACCGCCTGCGCGCCCTGCAACTTGCGCAAGGGGCATCGGCTGCCGAAGGCCGCCAACATGCACCCGCTGCGCCCGCCCGGCTGCCCGACCAACCACGAATTGCAGGAAAACGGCCGCGCCTTTCCGCCCAACTACCTGCACGAAAGCTGGCGCGACTTCCTCTACTGGGACGCCGAACTGGACGCCTAGGCGAAGGACTCAGGCTCAGGCGCCGAGCTTGTCGGCCATTTCATCGAGGTTCTTGACGATCAGATCCGGCGTGATGCCGAGGTCGTCGAGCGCCTGGCCGTAGCGGCGCACCCAGATCGTCGGATAGCCGTAGTTCTTGGCGCCGATCACGTCGAAGGAGTTGCCGGAAACGAAGGCGACCTCGGCGGCGGTGACGCCGATCTCGTCGACGCCCAGCTTGTAGGCGGCGTGCCCCGGTTTGTAGACCTTGAAAGGCTCGGCGCTGATGACGCGCTTGAAATGCCCCTCGATGCCGGCGTTCTTCTGGCTCTGCTCGATCATCCAAGGCGAGCCCATGGAAAGCACATAGAGATCGAAGCGCTTGGCGAGGCGTGCCAATGCCGCCGCCGCCTCCGTATAGACCGGCAATCGCGCGTCGGCCTCGATCCACTGGTCGCGGGTCATGTCGTCGAGTTTCAGGCCCATCTCCTCGGCCGTGAACTTGAACGCCGCCTTGGTCAGCTCGCTCCACGGGATGTGGCGGCCCATCTGGCCCAATTGGAAGCAGTAGCGCTGGGTCTGGGCGAACCAGAGCTTGGTGAAGGTGAGCCCCTGACCGGGCAGGCGGGTTTCGATCTCGCCGGCCAGCGCCGTCTTGTCGGCGATGGTGCCGTAATAGTCGAAGGCGAGCGCCTTGACCTGCTTGAAGGTATCCACGGTTGTTGTCCTCCCGCCCCGAAAGTCTCCGGCTAAACCTTAACGCGCCCCTGGGGTGACGATAAAGCCGGCGTTGACAACGTCCCGGGAATGCCTATATTCCGCCACTTCGTTCCCGGGAACGTGGATCGGCGGCTGGTTCCGTCTCATCCCGCCCCCGCTGATAAGCGGGACAAGGCATACCGGGACAACACCACCCGGCAAACGAGGGGTAATTATGAGTAAGCGCGTTCAATCCAAGTACAAGATCAACCGACGTCTCGGCGTCAACCTGTGGGGCCGCCCGAAGAGCCCCGTCAACATTCGCGAGTACGGCCCGGGCGAACACGGCCAGCGCCGCCGCAAGCCCTCCGACTTCGGCCTGCAGCTGCAGGCCAAGCAGAAGCTCAAGGGCTACTACGGCAACATCACCGAAAAGCAGTTCCGCCGCTACTACTACGAGGCCGTGCGCCGCAAGGGCGACACCTCGGAAAACCTCATCGCCGTGCTGGAACGCCGCCTGGATGCCGTCGTCTACCGCATGAAGTTCGTGCCGACGGTGTTCTCGTCGCGCCAGTTCATCAGCCACGGCCACATCCGCGTCAACGGCAAGCGCGTCAACATCCCGTCCTACCAGGTGCAGGACGGCGACGTCATCGAAGTGCGCGAGAAGTCGCGCCAGATGCCGCTGGTGCTGCTCGCCGTCGAGAGCCCGGAGCGCGACGTGCCGGACTACCTCGAAGTGAACCACAACAAGCTCGCCGGCACCTTCCTGCGGGCGCCCAAGTTCGAGGACGTGCCCTATCCGGTGCAGATGGAACCGAACCTGGTTATCGAATTCTATTCGCGCTGATCCGGCGCGAATTCGCCAGAAACGAAAACGCCCGCCGAAAGGCGGGCGTTTTTCGTTGCGGGATCGGTGTTTTGCTCAGCCGGTGACGTCGAGTACGGCGCCCCTGGGACGCTCGGCGCCGCTTTGCGCGTTGCGCGATTCGCTGCGGATGCGCTCGATGCTCCGCTGCAATTGGAGCTCCTGCTGGATGGCGGCGTTGCGGTCTTCGATGCGGCGCTGGACGACGCGTGCGTCGCGATCGATCAGGGCCAGGCGGGCATCCTCCTGGCGTCGCTGCAAGGACTGGAGTTCGGCAGCATCGTTGCGGTCGCCGGCAAGATGCCGGACCAGGATGTTCTCGTAGAGATCGCGCGAATCGCGGGCACTGTTGAGTTCGGTCTCGATGGCATCGCTGCGGCGCACGAAGCTGTCGTCGTTGGCGATGAAATCGCGGGTGCGCTGCTGGTCCGCGAGTTGGTCCTGGAGCGCGCGCTCGGCTTCGATGATGTCGCGGCGGTCCTGGACGCGCTGCTCGGCACGGCGCGTATCGGCCGTGGCCTGCGCTTCGTGCTGCAGCCTGCTATCGAAACTCTCGTCTTGGGAGCGCTGCTGGTCCGCCTGCTGCTGGTCGCGGCGGCGCAACGCGTCCTGGAAGACGCGGAAGCGATCGGCGGCGGCGACGGAGCGAAGTTCGGTCATCTCTGCACTATCAACGCTTCAAGCAAACCAGTCGGTCCGGGCACGCCGCTTCCGGCGCCCAGACGCTCAACATCATATTATAACGCCGAAAACCGTTATTTTTCAATATCCCACGATCCGACCCGAGCCGTCCAGGGCGGCCAAAAAAGCGAAGGACCGCGGCGGTGGCCGCGATCCTTCCCTCAAGAGTCCCTGGGAAACTCGGTCATTTCCCTTGTTGTTGACGGGTATCCTTATCGCGGATGCCCGCAGACGCAAGCCTCAGGCATGCGCAATCTTGTTGTCGTCGAGCAGTTTCTGCAACTCGCCGGTTTCGGCCATTTCGCGCACGATATCGCAGCCGCCGACGAACTCGCCCTTGACGTAGAGCTGGGGGATGGTCGGCCAGTTGGAGAACTGCTTGATGCCTTCGCGCACTTCCATGTCCTGCAGCACGTCGACGCCCTTGAACTTGACCTGAAGCGTGGTCAGTACGTGCGCCACGGCAGCGGAGAAGCCGCACTGCGGGAACATCGGCGAGCCCTTCATGAAAAGAACGACGTCGTTATCGTCGATTTCCGACTTAATCTGGCCGAAGACTGCATTGTCACTCATGGTAAATCCTGAAGTTGCGGCCGCCTTCCAACTCGGCTGGCGGCCTGTTGTTTGAATGCCTAGCTGGCGGCATCCTCCGGGGTGCCTGTTTGAAGCGCGAGGGCGTGAAGTTCGTTGCCCATGCGGCCCTGGAGCGCCTTGTAGACCATCTGATGCTGCTGCACGCGGGATGTGCCGACAAACGACTGGGCCACGACATAGGCGGCATAATGATCGCCGTCGCCACGCAAATCCTCGATTGTGACGCGCGCATCCGGAATGCCTTCGCGAATCAGGCGTTCGATTTCGGCGGCTTCCATGGCCATGCTGCTATCCCTCACGAACCGACGAGGTGTCGCCGTACGGTATGGATATGGCCCGCGGCGGAGGTTCCGTCAACCCTTTGCGGACAGGGGTTTTTCGCATCGTGCCGGCTCAGACGTGCTTGGCGAAAAATCGTGACGTCAGGCGGAAGCGTTCGTGTTTCATGGCGTCCGGGAAGCTGCGCATGAAATCCTTCAATACGCCCTTTTTCAGGAACAAATCCTGGCGCTGGCAGCAGGCGCAAAGCAACGGCAGGTCGATGTCCTTGCCCTGCTGGTAGTCGCTGAACACCTTGCCGGGATTGCCGCCCTGCTCGGCGATCTGGCGCACCGCGTTGATCTGTTTGGAGAGCGCGCCCGAGGTCCGCGCGAACAGGTTCATCAGGGTCTTGCGGTCGGTGTCGTCGGGCGGCAGGAACCGTTTGTGCGGCTCGGTCAGCCGCGCCCAGACGGTGCGCGCGCGCTCGTTTGCGCGCTCGATGCGTTTGACCTCGTCTTCCCATTCCTCGAGCGTCAAGGTTTCGCCCATCCAGGCCGGTTGCGCTTTCTTCTTTGTCAGCCGGCCGAGCAGGCTTTTTTTTTCTTCCTTCGGCTTCTTCGGCGGTTCTTGCTGGTCGGTCAGTTCGTTCCAGACTACGCGCCAGCTATCCCAGAGAATTTCGCGCGAACGCCGTTCTTCCATGTTCTCGAGGATGTAGCTGACGCGCTCCTTCGGATCGCGATGCTCGGCCTGCAGGATGAACGGCCGGCAGGCCGACATCATCGCCGGCGCGAACTGATCGCGGACCAGTTCGCCGAAGCGCTCCGCGAACTCCGGCGAAACCGGGTATGGCGGCAGCGCGCTGGCGATCGGCCCCGGCGAGATGCCCTCGCGAAGCACGCTCAACCGGCCGCCGAGCAGGCGAGAGAGTGCCTCGACGAACGCCGCTTCGGCGGAGTATTCGGACGCATCCGCGTCATCGGGATGGTCGGGTTGGGGCGAGCTTTCCGCCGCCGGGGCGTCATCGACGTCGATTTCGGCAGTCCCCTCGGCGTCTGCCGCGGCTTGCTCCAGCAGTTTCTTGGCGTCGTTGTCGCGGCGTTCCACCTGCTTGTCGATGCCGGCCTTGATGCGCGCGATGTGGAAGTTGGCGCGCTCGACGCGGTGGTCCTTGATCTCGCGCAGCAATTCGATGACGCGGCGGCGGCGCTCGTCGTCGCCGGATTCGGTATCGTCACCTTCGGGGCTTTCCGACATGGCGTCATTGAGTTGGCGCTCGAAACCGATGCGCGTATCCGCATCGTCGGCACGGCTGAACAGCGAGCGGATGCTCACCTGCGAGCAGGCGAGAATGCCGGCCGCCGTTGACGATTGCTCGACCATGGCAATCAAGCCGTGATCGCCGTCTTCGAAGGCGGCTTCCCAGTCGATGGTGTTGTATTCGGTGCGCGGCCAATCACGCTTGTCCGGAACGGCAACCTCTGTGCCGTCCGCCTCGGTGTCGTTCCCCGACATCCCCGCTGCCCCTCGTCTGCACAAAAAGGCAGTTTATACGGATTCACACGGGATTTGCAGTGCCGCTCGTCACACCCCGTCAGGGCGCGGCCATATACGCCGGCATCCAGCCGTCGTGACCGCGGCGGAGGTCGGCGAGGGCGAGCGCGAAGCCGCCGAGCCGGATAGTGTCGCCGCCGACGGTGGCGACACGCACCGCCGCGACGCCGGCCTTGTCG
>JAYOXJ010000004.1:0-331 GCA_038152725.1 Rhodospirillaceae bacterium | reverse complement strand
CATCGGTGGCGAGCAGGTAGCGCGCCTGGTCCTCGCCGAACAGCCAGGCATGCATCGGAACGGCACCGGCCTGGGTCACGTCGACATCGAGGCCGCGCTTGGAGGCCAGGGCCATTTCGGCGAGGCCGACCAGAAGGCCGCCGTCGGAAAGATCGTGGCAGGCGCTGAGCCGCCCGGCGGCGATCTGGCCGCGCACGAAGTCGCCGTTCTTGCGCTCGGTCGCGAGATCGACCGGCGGCGGCGCGCCTTCCTCGCGGCCTTCGACCTCGCGGAGATAGATCGAGGTACCCAGGTGACCCCTGGTCTCGCCGATCAGCACGATGGCTTCGCC
>JAYOXJ010000003.1:0-35140 GCA_038152725.1 Rhodospirillaceae bacterium | reverse complement strand
CGCAAACCCGGAGATCGGTTGGGAAAAATCCGTCGACCTCGCGGACTGGCAAGCGCTGCTGGAAACGCCGGGCGTTCGCTTCGTCGACCTCCAGTACGGCGACACTCGCGCCAAGCGTGAGGCATTCCAGGCAGCGACCGGGATTAAGATCATGCACGACGAAACCATAGACCAACTCAAGGATCTCGATGCATTCGCCGCCCAGGTCGCGGCTATGGACCTGATCGTTTCGATCTCCAACACGACGGTCCACATGGCCGGCGCGCTCGGTGTACCGTGCTGGACATTGCTGTCCGAGGTGCCGTTGTGGCGCTGGTTCCAGGATCGCGCCGACAGCCCATGGTATCGCTCGCTCCGGCTGTTCCGGCAGCGGCGCGCGGGCAACTGGGGTGAGATCGTCGGCGAGGCGGCAGCGGCGCTTGCCGCTTGGAAGAATCCGCCCTGCCGGGGCCGGACCCCTGAAAACGCGAGGCCCGGTATCGGGTCTTGATCCGATACCGGGCCCCGGGTTGGGACGGTGGGTTGTGGAACTGTGGGTTATGGAACTCTGGATTACCCCTAGGTCCTGAGCAGCTCTTCGAGCATTACGTCGGCGGTGGAGATGATCTTGGCGGCCGCCGAGAAGGCGCGCTGCACGACGATCATCTTGGTGAACTCTTCGCCGATATCGACCGTGGACTGTTCGAGCGAGGCCTGGACGACCTGGCCGGCCGGACCGTTGTCGGCTTCGCGGAGCGTCGCGTCGCCGGATGCCTGGGTCGCGTTCCAGACGTTGCCGGTACGGTTATCCAGCGCGTTGACGTTGACGAAGGTGGCGATTGGTATCTTGTACACCGGCCGCGTTTCGCCGTTATCGAACAGCGCCGTGACCAGGCCCTTGGCGTCGATGGTGACACCGGCGAAGGTGCCGAACTGGGAGCCGTCCGTGGTGATGAAAACCGGTGTGAATTCGGCGCCGAACTGGGTCATGCCGTTGGCCTCGCCGACGGTGCCGAAATCGAGCGTGATCTGCGGCGAGCGCGAGGCGTCATCGTCCATGTCGTAGGCGCCATTCTGGAACTGGGCGATGTCGAGCTCGGCGATGTTGAAGGCGCTCGGGATACCGTCCGAGTTGAAGACGATGGCGTTGGTCTTGTTGATGGTGATCGGCGAGGTCTGCGCCGTGCCGGCGGTGTCGTTGATGGTGACGCCGGTCCAGGAGACCGTGTAGGACGAGCTCAGGTTCTCCAGCACCAGCGTGTCGTTGGCGCCCGAGTTCGAGTTCTGACGCAACCGCACCGTGGTACCGCTGGTCGGGAACTGCGCGTCGCGTGCCTCGATCGCCGTTTCCAGGCTGGCGAGCGTGGTTGCCACCGCGCCGCCGATGGTGATCGTCGACGTGCTGCCGGCGGTGACCGAAGCCGCGGTCTGGAAGGTGTAGGTATTGCCGTTGATGGTGATGGTCTGGCCGGCGGTCGGATCGGCCGGGAACACGAACTGCTTGTAGTCCAGGTAATCCGTGTAGGTCTGCCGAACGGTGAAGACAGCTTCCTGACGGGTCGCCGACGTGCCGGAAGACGTAATCAGGCCGCTCGGGTCGACAATGATGTTGCGCGTGCCGTCATCCTCGATCAGCACGGTGGCGGTGTTTCCCGGATCGACGACAATGCGGTTGTTGGTGGTGTCGAAATCCGAGTCGTTGGCGATGACGCGCGCGATCAGCGCGGCCACGTCCTGGGCGACCGTGGTCGCCGAGGTCATGGTGACGCGGACGTTGGTGCCGGAAACCGTGGCGTCGGTGGAAAATTCGTAGGTGATGCCCTCGATGGCGACCGTGGCACCTTCCGCCGGCTTGCCGGTGAACTCGAGGTGGCCGATCGACTTGTATGTATTTCCGGACGAGTCTTCCTGGGTGACGATGGCGGTGCCTTGCGGCGGGCGGACCGTCGTGTCCCACTGGTTGTCGCGGTTGGTCTTGGTGTAGATCACGCTCATGGTGTTGGCGTTGCCGAGCGTGTCGAAGAACTGCACGTCGGTCTTGTGGGTGGTGCCGAGCGTATCGTTCGACGGCAGGTTGGCGCCGATGGACATCTTGGTGGTCGCCGCCGCGGTGCCGCCGACGCGGTTCAGGTTGACCGTCGCCAGGTAGTCGGTGGAGATGACGTTCTGGTTGGGGATGGTCAGCGACTTGTTGTTCGGCACCACGGTACCGAGCGCGTTGACCGGCCAGGCCTGGAGGTAGAAGCCTGAGCTGTTGCGGAGATAGCCTTCGTTGTCCTGGAAGAACGAACCGGCGCGGGTATAGAGGAATTCGTTGTTGATGGTGGGCACGTTGGCTTCGTTGACGACGAAGTACCCGGCGCCGGAAAGGGCGATGTCGGTTTGCGAGGTCGACGCCTGCAACAGGCCCTGCACGCCGGTATCGGTTCGCGGCTTCGACTGCACGCCACCGGCGGAGTAGAATGTCGTCGACGTCTGCTTGGTGACCAGTGTCGCGAAATTGACGACGGTGCTCTTGTAGCCGATCGTCGAAACGTTGGTGATGTTATCGGAAATGGCACCCATGGCGCTCGACTGCGCCGTAAGGCCGGATACGCCCGAGCTCAGTGAACCGAACAGTGTCATCGTCTTCCTCCTTCAAGCCCGGCTCCGCCGCCGGTCAAAAACTGTTTTCCATGTCGAGGCGCCGGCCGCACGGGCGGCGCCTGCATAATTCCTATTCCGTCGCAGTCGGCTTCTTGACCGCGAGGATCGTGTCGATGTCGACCTCGATGTCGTCGCCGACGAAGAGTTTCGTCGCACCATTGTCGATGCCGGCGCCGGTAACGGTGCCGAAGACGGTGTACTGCTGCGGCGGCAACAGCTTGCCGAAGGCGTCCTTGCCGCTGACCAGGATCGTGTAGGTGCCGTCGGGAACCTGGGCGCCGTATTTGTCGAGGCCGTTCCAGTCGAACGTATGCTTGCCCGGCTCGAGGTTCGCGTCCGCATAGAAAACGTTGAGGCCGGCGCTGTTGGCGATGTTGATGGTCCCCTCGCGCACGCCGACCGGCATGGTGTAGGTGAACTGCGCCTTGCCGTTCTCGACCGGCAGCTCCTGACCCTCGAATTCGACCCGGTTGCCGATGAAGTCGACCATCTGGGAGATCTGGTTGGTCTCCTGCAGGTTGAGCAGCTTCTCCAGGTTGGAGTTCTGATAGATCTGCTGCTCGACGCTGGCGAACTGCACCAGCTGCGATGTGAATTCGTTGGCGTCCAGCGGGTCCAAGGGGTCTTGGTTCTGCAACTGGGTGACCAGGAGATTGAGGAATTGATTGAGATCTTCATCGAGCTTGGATTTCGCCTGTGCCGACTGTGTGTCGGATACGGCGTTCATGGCGTCGACGTTGCCGATGATGGACATTGATTATCTCCTGATACGATCCCGGCCCTGCGCTTAGGCTCGGACGTCCACACGGCCCTCGCCGAGGACGATGTCGCCCGGCTGCAGGACCAATTCGGGTTTGGTCTCGACGGTCTCGGTCTCATCCTTGCCGGTCGAGGACGCGCCGGCATTGCCGTCGCCGCCGTCGGCGGTCTGGCCCTGCTCGCCGCGCAGGTTGAAGGCCATGTCGCCGGTGCCGAGGTCGATGCCGCCCTGCTGCAGGGCCTTCTGAAGTTCAGAGGCGTCGCGGCGCAGCAAGTCGAGGGTCTCCGGCTTGTCTGCGGTGACCACGGCGGTCATGCGGCCGTCATGGCTGAGTTCGACCTTGACGTCGACGCGGCCGAGTTCGGCCGGGTTGAGGCGGATCGAAATTCGGTCGTTACCGGCCTCAAACGCACGGGTGATGCGCACGGAAACCTGTTCCGCCGGGCTCGGGCCGTTGTATTGACCGCGCGCCTGTGCGGCCTGTTCGGCCCGGGCGGTGTGCTGGGTCTGTTGCGTCTGCTGGGTCTGGCCGGTGCCGGTAGTGCTGGAGCTGCTGGAAGCGCTCTCGCCACCCGCGGTGCTGGCGGCGCCGGTGTTGTGGGTCGTGGTCGAGGCGGCTGCCGGGCCCTTGGCGTCGGCACCGACCTGCTGGATACCCTGGGCCAGATGGGCCTGAGCGCCGGACTGCTGGTTCTGACCCTGCGACTGTCCGTTCTGCGCCTGTGCGTTGGCGGCGACAGCAGCCTGGGCCTGGCCCGGCGTCGCGGCGTGGGAATTCTGCTGCGTGCCCTGGTTCTGGCCCTTGCCCTGATCGCCGACGGCGCTGCCGGCGGCGAGTGTGGTCATCGGCCGCGAGGTCAGCGTACCCGCGTCGTCGGCGACATCGACGTTGATTTGCATTCGGGTGTCGTCGCCGAGCGCGCGAGCCATCTGCTGGGCCGCGCGTCGCCGTATCGGATTGGTTCTGGTTCTGGCCATTGCCGGCGGCCTGCTTGGCGGCAGCGCCGTTGTTGGCCTGTTGGCGCCCGTTTTCGGAGACATGGACGCCGCCATCCTTGGTGTTGGCAGCGGCGGCGGCCAGTCCGGCGGCCGCATTCTGTTTGGCGGTGTCGTTGGCCGGGCCGTCGGCGGCAAGACCGCGGGCATTCTGGGTGGCGACGGTTTCAGCTTTCTCGAGGCCGGTGGTGGGGGCGACGATTCCGGCCAGGGTGGCGGAAACATCGGCTTTCTGCGTCGCCTGGGTGGCCGGACCGGCTTTGGTTTCGGCCGTGTTCTTAGTGCCGTCGGCAGCCTTGTCAGCGCCGGCATGGTCGGATTTCTGACCGTCGTTGGCGGCGGCGTGTTCGTCGCCATTGTTGGCGTTGTCGGCGGGACGCTCGGCCTTTTCGGCGGTGCCGGCCGCGCCATCGTCCTTGGCTGCGCCATCGGTAGCCGGCCGGTTATCCGAACGCTCGTCGCGGCTGGCAGTCTCAGGCGCATGACGGCTGGCTTCGCCGTGGTCGTCGCGATGGGTGTCGTCGCGGCCGCGGGCCTTGGGATGGTCGTCGCGCTGCGCAACCTGGTGATCGTCCGCGTGGTCGTCACGGTCGGCGCGCTGGTCGTTGAAATTCTGGCTCGGCTTTTGGGTTTCGGACACAGCGGTAATGCCGCGCTGCTCGGCAATGGAATTGAGCCCGGTGTCGAGGTTGGAGCCGAAGCGGTGCACCAAGTCGCGGAAGCTGCTGGCGAGCGCCGCCAGGGCCGCGGCCCGGTCGGCCTTGTCCCGTGAATTCGATTTGCTGGCGGGCGCGTCAACGATCGTGGATTGCTTGATCGAGAAATCGTTCATGGCAGGGCTTCCTCAAATAACGCAGTTCGATGCGCCAGTAATAAGCAAGCGGCGGGCCAATTTTCGGAAAGAGGTTAAGATGTTGATTTAAATATATAAAAAATTTTTCCGCGGCGATGCGATACCCATTTTGGCGGGGTAGGTCGGAAAATTTTGACCACCGTTATGGGCAATTTCATTCCGGATCGGCGTCGAGGCGCGGCAGTGGCGCCCAGTCGGCTGGATGCGGCGCGGATTCCGGCGTAAAAACACAAGACTTGGTTAACGATTTTCCCGTAGGTTACGGTTTTCCATAGGAATTGACTTATGCCCGATTACGAACAAGCCGTAACAAAAGCGTTTGAGGTGTTGTTATCGAGTGAGCCGGAAGGCGCCATTCGGTCTTGCGAGGAAATCGAGAAACGGAACCCGGATCGCGCCGAGCACCTGTTCGTACTGGGGCTGACGGCGATGATCCTCGGCGACACGCCGAAGGCAATCCAGCTCTTGACCAAGGGCCATGAGCGCGCCCCGCATCTGCGGGAATTCTGCGACGCGCTCTCCGTGCTCAGTTCACGCATGGGCAATCTCAGCGACAGCGTCTATTACGCCAAGCTCGGCATCGTCGCGGAATCGAGCGAACTCCTTGAGAAAATGATGCCGTCGCAGTTCCTCGAGGTCGAGGACCAGCTCCTGAACGTCGGCATCGCGCAGTATTCCGTCGAAGGCTGGATCAGTTTCCACGAGCGCCGCTACGACAGCGCGGTCGAACTGGCGCGAAAGCAGATCGATCTGGACGGCGGCAACAGCGATACCTTCATGCTGCTGGGGCGCGCGCAGGGTGAACTCGGCAATTATGCCGATGCCATCGATGCGGCCTTGAAATCGGCGGAAAAGGATCCAGACAACGAGGAAGTCCGTATTTTCCTTGCCGACCTGCTCGAGGCGACCGGCCGGGTCCCGGAGGCGATCGACGTCTACCGGGCGATCCTGCAACGCAATCCGGCGTCGCTGTCGGCGCGAAATCAGCTGCTGTCGGCACTTATCCAATCCGGTATCACCGATTGGGACGGCATTCGCGCGTCGCTTGGCGAGCTCTGCGGCACGGTCAAGTCGGGGGCGCTGGCCAAGGAAGACCGGCCGACGCTGTCATCGGTGCCGCCCCGAGTCCGGGTTGCGTATCTGGTCAACGAACAGGCGATATCGAAATTCAGCGGTATACTTGGCACCGCGCTGGCGGATCGGACCGAGACCGAATTCCGCACCGTGGTCTACCAGCAATATGCCCAGCCGTTCCCCGGTACCGACCGCTTGCGGCGCCTCTCCGACGACTGGCGCGCAACCTACAACATCGACGATGAGACACTTGCCCTCATCATCGCCAACGACGAGATCCACGTGTTGATCGATATGTGCGGGTTCGGCGCCGGCAACCGCCAGAAATTGCTGGCGCGCAAGGTGGCGCCGGTGCAGATCAATTGGCTCGGCCTGCCGTTGGCCGGCTGTCCGGAATTCGCCGATGCCGTCATTGAAGACGCCATTGCCACCTCGAGCGTTGAGATCGACGGTGTGAAGCGCGAGCGCGTATCCGGCAGCATGCTGGCCTATGCCGGCGGCACCGTGCAGATCGAGCTATCGCGCGATAACCCGTCGCCGGCCGCGGCGATCGGCCATATCACCTTCGGTGGCCTGCTCGATCCTTCGACGCTTGGCCAGATGGTCGCGACCTGGGCGGAAATCCTCAAGGGTGTCCCGTCGGGCCGCCTGGTACTCGGCGGCATCGCCGGCATCGACACGTCGACGCAATCGCATGCCATGTCACTGTTCAAGGAACACGGTGTCATCGATCGCGTCAGCGTGCAAATTCCCCGCGTCGCCGGGTCGGCCCGGGCAGAGTTTCTGGCGGCCATCGATATCCTTCTGGGCTCACCGCGTGCCGCGCATGTCGATCTCGTCTGCGACGCGCTTTGGCAGGGTATTCCGGTGGTCACGCAGACGTTCGAACACGCATCGAGCCGGTTGGGGGCGAGCGCACTCGCCGCGGCCGGGCTCGCCGACTGGGTCGGCGGCGACACGCAAGGTTACATCGCCATTGCCAAGGAATTGGCGTCCGATGTCAAAAAGGTGGCAGCGCTGCGCGGCACATTGCGCGAACGGATTCAGCAGAGCCCGCTCTGCGATACGGTCGGCTTCATGAAGCGTTTCGAAAGCACGCTCAGGGAGCTTTGCGCACGTGCAGTGACTGGGTCGCAGTGACCGGCGCGTGAAAGAGCCGCCGGCATCGGTGCCTTGATTTAAAGCAGGATATTAACGGCCGAGCCGGGCGGAACGGCGTCCGGCGAGAACAGTTTCGCCGAAAGTTGTTCGGATAGGGCCTGGCTCGATTCGAACGCCAGTGAGATGGCGTTGAGCAACTGCGCATACTCGTTACGCAGTTTGGCGATCTCGGCGGCCTTCTCGGCTTCGACCGCAGTCTGTGCGGCCTGGATCTGCAGCAGGGTCGAATTCAGGTTCGTTACCGTCTTCTGGCGGAGAACCTCGGCACCCTCTGCCTTGTACAACAACACGTCTGAAATCTGGCCGACCTTTTCGATGGCGGAGGCAATGGCCGCTTCCGCTTCCGCCTGGTCGGCGAAGTCGCTGTAGGCCGTCGCCTTGGTCGAGGTGCCGGCGTTGTCGTACTGAAGCAGTCCGTCGCGGCGTAGGGCTTCAATGCCGTCCGAAATGTAGATGCCGATGGTCGTGCCGTTGGTGACCACGGTGTTGCCGATGATATCGCTTACTTCGCTCAGCGTCCTGTCGAAGGCGGCAGTATCGCCGTTGCCGATGGCCGTCGACAGGTCGTCGAGCCGCCGAGCCAATTCGCCGACCGCATTGATGTTGCGGGCGTTGTTGAACATGAACAGGTCGAGATCGCTCTGGAAGCGCGTCAGCTTCTTCTCCTGCGCGAGCAGGAAGACGTCGATCTGGTTATTGAGCTTGGAATCCTTCTGCGCCTCATTGATCTTCTCGTTGAGGCGGTCGATGATCGAGTTTTGAAGGTTATTGAACTGGAGTTCGAAGTTAGGCCGCCCCGCAGCCAAACGCGTAGACGCGAACGACTGGGCGAACGAAACTCCGCTCAAAATTCCGGCTTCACCGACCATTCTTGGTCTCCAGCAAAAATTCTTTAGCCGACCCAATATACGCGAAAACGCCGGATTTGTCGAGCGTTGAGAAAGATTCGCTCGGCTGGAGCGCTGCCATCAGCCCGCTGGGTCCTTGTCGGTCGAGGCGTCCAAGGTGTCGTAAAAGCGCTGGATTCGCTCGTCGATCCGCTCGATCTGGGCGATGAACTCTTCTTTGACGATTTTTAGGAATTTATTGCGCTTTGGGCCCTTCGGCACGCGATAGACGTAGAAGATCACTGCCGCCATGAACATGAAGGTCGAGCCACGGAAATAGTGCATTTCCGGCGTCGCGATATTGGTCGGCGGGATCAGCATGCGCACGATATGCATCATGTAGCGGAGCGGATAGCGCGCGCCGCGGGAATGGGTGCGCTTGGCGGCAGCGCCCGCCGGCATTGGCGTTGGGTTCCGACCGGTTCGGCTGACCTTCAGCAACTTGTCGCGCAGTTCGGTCATGCGCGCCCGGGGCTCATACTTGTACCAGGACTTGTCGAACAGCTCTTCGGTATAGTCGGGCATCCGGTCGTACAGCTTCGCCAACACGTCGGCCTTATCGGTGCGTTCCGGCAGCTTGATGGTCGAGGACAGTTTGGGTGTCATCCCTTCCAGGCGGACACCGTCGCTGCAGTTGTAGTAGATGCTCTTGGCCGAATAGCGGTTCATGGCGAATTCCATGGTCTGCTTGGCCCACATGTAGAGCATCTCGGAGAATACCGTGCCGCCGAAATTGCCCGGCGTCGGCTGGTCGATGGTGGTGTCGAAATCGGCCTCGCCGGCGTCGTAAGGCGCGTCCTTGGCGTGGTGTTTCTTCGGGTCACGCGCGCCCAGGTCGACACCGAAGTTGTAGATGGTTCGGCAGCCGATCTCCTGGGCCAGTGAAAAGCCCAGGTTGGTGACCATCGGCGTCGAATAGTGCAACGAAGAATCGATGCCCTGCGCGAACATCGGGTATGAGGCGAGGCCGTTGCGGAAATAGTAGATCACCTTCTTGAAGTACTGCGCGACCCCCGGGTCGACCGTCGTGGTCGCCACCAGCGTGACTGGCGACAGATCGAATTTGTTGGTTAGCGACTTCATCAGGTCGGAGACGATCGGCACGTTCTCGAGCTCGACGTGGAAGTCAGGCGTGATGCCGTTGTGAAGCAGGATACGCATCGACGTGCCGCAGGAAACGATCACGGCGTTTCGCTGGTTGGCGCGGATGAAATCGAGGTCGTTGTCGAGCGACGGGCCGGAGCCGATGACGAAGGCCGGCAAATGCAACGGATCCTTCTGGTGATCGAAGAATTTACCGCGAAAGTCCTTCAGGTTGTGGAAGGAGTTGCGGACCATGTCGATTTCGTCTTCGAGGAAACCTAGGCCGACGGTCAGCGTCTCGCGTTCGTTGAGAAGAATGTCGAGTGCGCGCCCCATCGCCGAGTTCGGGTACGAAATCAGGAAGGTCGCCCCTTCCATGAAGGACGGGTTGATGTAGCGCATCTGGTCGCGAACGGTTTCGGCGATGCGCCGTGCATCCGTCTCGATGACCACGGTCATGTGGCGGCCGTCGAATAGCAGGTGCTCGATGAATTCTTTCCAGTCGAACACGTACATGGAGAGATAGAGAAATTCGACGTTCGGTTCGACGATGATCATGTTCTGGCACGCGGTCTTCCTCTCCATGATCGGTAGGTGTGCGGCCAGCCCGATGCCGAAAACGGAGAGATGGAAGCATTCCGCGTCCAGTGCGGTCCGTGTGAAACCGATATCGGATTCGACCGCGCGCTTCATGATATTGTAGACGGTGACGTTGCTCTCGTCGTCGAGCGAACGGGTGTCGGGAGCCGCCAGTGTGATGCGACGGCAGCCCTGTTTGATGTGGAAGTTCTTGGTGCGTTTGCGGGCCCAGGTTTCGTGACCCATGCCGTAGAGGCGCCCGCCGCGGAACTCGATGTCGAATTCGCCTTCTGCGTTTTTCACCAGGCGAGAATGCGTCTCGGTAATATTGCCGACGATATCGGCATAGCGCGGCAGCCATTCCTTGAAGGCGTCCAAGTTGCGTTTGAACAGCTCTTTGTCGAGATCCTTGTCGGCGACCGGAAAGAACTTGTCATCCTTGACCGCTTTTTTGGCAGTCTTCTTGACGACCTTCTTGGTGGCCGTCTCGGCGGATTTCGATTTCTTCGATTTCGCGGGGGATTTCATGCGTGGCTCGCGCAGATGATGTAGGGTCAAAACCTAGTCGGAAAGGGTTAACATTATCTTTCGGGAGCAGGCCCGTAAACAAGTGCTCGGTCTCGAAATTCTGGTCGGCTCAAGGGTGAGGTGATAATTTTCCCGTACCCTGCGATTCTTTTGGTTACGCCGTTTTTCGAAGTTGAGGAGGTATCGGGGAATGTCCCGTTCGCGCTGGCAGAAAGCCTTGGAAATTCTGGCGGACCGCAACCGCACGCACGTCAACTCGGATACCTCCGCCGCCTATCGCGACCTCGCCGGAATTTACGGCGATTGCGAAGTCATCGGGTTTCCGACCGGGGCTGAGGAAAGCTACTGGGTCGTGCCGCCGGCCTGGGAAGTCGACGGCGCCACGCTCCGGGGGCCCGGCGGCGAGGTGATCGCGGACTGGAATTCGCACAAGCTGTCGCTCTATATCTATTCACCGCCCTACAAGGGCAGCGTGACGCTGGACGAGCTGCAAAAGCACCTGTTCTCGATCCCGGCGAAACCCGACCGCATTCCGTTTCATTTCCGCAATCAATACCGCCACTGGGATCCGGAATGGGGGTTCTGCCTGACCGACAAGGTACGGAAGGCCTTGAAGCCCGGCACCTACGAGGTCGATATCGCGACGAGGTTCGAGCCCGGCACCATGGAGATGGTCGAGCAGTGCCATGCGGGCGAGCTTGCCGACAGCATCCTGCTTGTCGGCCATTTCGATCATCCGGCCATGTGCAACGACGGCTTGGTCGGTTGCATCGCCGGCCACGAGATCGTCTCGCGCCTGAAGGGCCGTAAGACCCGCTTCACCTATCGCATGCTGAGCACCGTCGAGATCATCGGCTCGGTGTTCTATGCTGCCCACCATGCGCCCGAGCGCAACGTCCGCCATGCGCTGTTCATCGCCACCGCAGGCGCGCGCGCGCCGATCAACTACCAGCAGTCGTTCTCCGGCACCTCGCCCATTGACCGCGCCATGCGCCATGTGTTCCGCCATTTCGTATCGCCAGCGGAACGCAACAATATCCAGGATTTCCGCATGGGGCCGCTTGGCAACGACGAGATCGCCCTCGATGTCGGCGGGCCGAATATTCCTTGCGGCGTCCTGCTGCGGGGACCTTTCGACCAGTACCATACCGATGCCGACAATATCGACGCCGTCGATCCGGACCGCTTCGAGGAGGAGGTGGAACTGGCCTTGGCCGCCATCAACGTCATCGAGAAGAACGCCACGCTCAAGCGCAAGTTCCAGGGCCTGCCGTGCCTCTCCAACCCGAAGCTGAACCTCTATCTGGCGCCGGCGATGATCTCCAACGTGCGCGCCACCGACGGCGGCCATCCGGCGTTCGAGAACTGTTCGGACATGTCCAGGCGGGCCATTGCCGAGAACCCCGACGCGCTGCACCACATGCACGAGGTGCTGCCGGCCATGTGCGAGGGCAATTTCACCGTGCTCGACGTCGCCGAGCGCGCCGGCCTGCCGTTCGAGGTCGTCGATATCTACACCGACCTATGGGTCGATCACGGGCTTTTGGAAAAAACCTGGGTCAACCCGTTCGCGGGGTAGGTGGCTAGTCGGCCTTACCGGCGACGCGGAAGGCTTCGATGATGTCGGGCACGACCAGGCTGAATTCCGCCTTGCAGGCCAATTGACCGGCGACGGAGCCGGTCCCCTTAAGCTTGGCGATGCCGCGCTTGAACGAGACCACCTCGGTCTCGATGTCGAAGCGGTCGCCGGCGACGATCTTGCGCTTGAACAGCAGTTTGTCGGCCGAGGTGAGGTAACAGACCTTGCCCTTGTTGCCGGGCAGCGTGACCAGCGCGAGCGCCGACATCTGCACCAGCGCCTCGATCTGCAGCATGCCCGGCATATTCGGATCGCCCGGGAAATGGCATTCGAAGAACCAGTCGTTGGCGGTCAGGTGCTTGAAGCCCTTGGCGCTCTTGCCGGGAACGACTTCCTCGGCGACGTCGATCATCAGGTAGGGGAGGCGGTTCTTCTGGTATTCGAGAATGTCCGCCATATCCAACTTCAAGGTTTCCATGATCCGCTCCGTCGCTCAACTCACCTGACGTCGACGATCCGCGACAATGTCTTGCAGACGTCGATGCCATCCCAAATCACATTCATGTCGAGGGCCTGGCCGACCGGCACGACCCGGTCGACGCCAGTGAGCCGCCCGGCGACGACGAAATCCCCGATCGACGCGCCATCGACGCCAAAATAGGTGATGGTCTGGCATTTCCGGCTGACCATGACCTTGAACTCGTCGAGGCTGGCGGCCTCATATTCGTAGAAGGTGCCGAAGCGGCCGCGAAGCGTCTCCGTTTCTAGGCCGACCCGCGCCAGGCTGATGCGATAGACGTCGTTGCGGATGCGCTCGACCTGGGTGATGTCGTCCCTGGCCGCTACCGTTTCCAGCAAATCGGTATATTTGTCGACGGCGAAGATCGGCTCGAGCCCGTATTTGCGATGGGCGACGGCGCCGACGGCGTTCCAGAAGCGCGCCTGCGCCTTTTTGGCATCGCCGAGCCAGACCACCAGGTGCGGCGACGAGCAGGCGTTCTGGTCCATCAGGTAGGCGTCGTTGTAGAAGCCGTTCGCCAGCCGCTCCAATTCCTTGTCGTCGAGCCTGGCGACGGTGGCGGCGTCCAGGATGCAGAACGAGTAGCGGTCGACGAAAGCGATCTCGACGCCGTGCACCGCCATCGGCAGTGCGCGGATGTGGCTGACGGTTTCGTCGCCGCCCCAGATCACCCGCGCGTCGCAGGCGAGCGACAGGCGCGCCGTCACGGCGTCGTTGCGGGGATAGCGGATGAAGGCGTTGGCGGCGGCGAACTCGGCAAACTCGGGTTCGGCCAGCAGCTTCGAGAGAACGTCGCAGAATATGTCCACTTGCGGGAACGGGTTCGATGGCACCCGCACGATGTTGGCGTTGCCGGAGAGCAGGCCGAAGGCCCAGGAAAAGGCGAAATTGACGGCGACGTTGGAGGGCGCGATGTGCAGCACCGTACCGCGGCCCAAGCGCCGACGCCCGTGGTCGAAGGCCTTCTTCAGCCGCGCCGTGTTTGCCTTGCGGCACCAGAAGGCGAAGGTGGCGAGATCGGGGTTCGCCTTGGCGTCCTTGGAACCGCGCAGCGCCGAAGAGAGGGCGGCCAGCAGCGCGAGTGTATCCTCGTCGAAGGGCGGGCGCGTGCGGGCTTCCACGCTGGTGGCGCCGGCGACGACCTCGACCCCGTCAATGGCGAGAGAAAGTGTCACTGCAACCCCTGACCTCGGCCTTGGCGATGCGGCCATGCACCTTAAAATAGCGGCCCTTGCGGCCGCACGGACAGTCGTCCTCGCCCTCCAGGGTACCAACGTCCTCCGTCAGCAAGACGTGGCCCGGGTAGCTGCCGGGCAGCAGCGATACCAGTTCGATCAAGCCCTGCTTTCCGACCGGACAAGGATTGAAGTCGTTGTCGCGGATGATCACGTCGGAATAGATCGAGCTGTGCAGATGGCCTTCCTCGCACTCCATGAAGATGGAGCCGGTCTGCTCGACCATGCCGTAGTAGTTATGCACCCGCGAAACCCCCGACGCGTCGCGGAGCAAGGCCTTGAATGTGTCGTTGTCGATCGCCGCGTCGATCAGTTTCTTCCAGCCGCCGCCGTGGATCAGGATGCCGTTGTCGAGCGGCAGGCGCCGGCCGGACTCAATCAGCGGCTTGATGAACTGCAGGTAGACGATGAAGGTAAAACCGAACATCAGCACCGGGCCCTGGCCGTGCTTTTCGGCGAAAGCCTTGACCACCTCGAAATCGATTTCCATGTTGGGGCCGAGCGCGTAGGTGACGTCCTTGCCGAACATGGAAAAGCCCAGGATGCCGGCACCGCGGGCCGAGAACGAATGGCGCGACTGCACGGTGCCCTGGGAGTCGATCACCAGCATCGGCAGCCGGCTCTTGCCGATGAAGTCGCCGACGATCTTGGTCAGCGCCTTGGTCTGGTTGGCGGCGGTGGCGCGGTCGAGAAAGATTTTCGACAAGCGTTGGCTGCCGGTGCCGGACGAGGTCATTGTCTTGAATACCTCGCCGTCGGCGACACTCTTGAGCTCCATGTCCTTGAACAACCTGACCGGAAGGAACGGGTAGTCGGCCGCCAGGCGTGCCTTTGCGGCATCGAAACCGAGACCGTCGAGCATCTTGCGGTAGGGCGCGCAATGGCCGTAATGATGCGCCGTCAGCGCCCGCAAGGCGTCGGCGTAGAGCGTCTCCTTGGCGTCGCGGGCGAGGCCGTAGGGTGCGGTGTCGAACAGGGGCGCGATATCGAACATTTCAGTTCCTTCCCGCCAGCGTTTGCAGCGCCGGATAGAGAATCTTGCCCGCATTGTTGCGCGGGATCGCGTCGATGCACACGACTTTCTGCGCGCTTTGATTGATGCCGGTGCGGTCGAACAGCAGTTTGGTCACCGTCTGCGGCTCGGCACTGCCCTCAATGAAGATCAGAAGCTCGCCGTCGCTGCCGGTGCAGGCGGCCGTATAGCCGTTCTCCGTGAAGATCTGCTCGACCTCATCGAGATTGACCCGGTGGCCGAACAGCTTCAGGAAGCGCTTCTTGCGGCCGATGATGCGGTAGAAGCCGTCGGCGTCGCGCTCGGCCACGTCGCCGGTGCGCAGCACGCCGGAGTTGTCGTCGCCATTGGCCAGTTCGAACCGGCTTTCGGCGTAGCCGAGCGAGACGTTTTCACCCTGGTAGATCAACTCTCCCGGCACATTGGTGCCGGAGATTTTGTTGCCGTCTTCGTCCTCGAGCCAGATTTCACCGCCCGGAACGACCCGGCCGATGGTGCCGAGCTTGCCCGGCAGCGCCCTCGGCGGCACGTAGGCGATGCGGGGGCCCGCTTCGGTCTGGCCGTACATGACGAAGAACTCGATGCCTTTTTCTGCCGCCACAGCGGTGAACCACTCGGCCAACTCGCGACCCAGGTTTCCGCCGGCCTGGGTGACGTAGCGGAGAGCCGGCAATTCCATCCGGTCGAATTTCAGCTTCTTCAGGATATCGAACAGGTAGGGGACGCCGCCGAAGGTGGTCGCGCCAAGGGATTTCACGGCCTCCCAGAATTTCGGGCTGACCAGCGAATCCTCGCACATGATCAGGCCGGCTCCGCAGACCAGGTGGCTGTTGATGATCGAGAACCCATAGCTGTAGCTCATTGGCATGGTGGTGATCGCCCGGTCCTCGGCGCGGATGTCGAGATAGAGCGCGATCGATTGGGCGTTGTAGGCGATGTTGTGCTGGGAAAGCCGGACCAGCGACCGCGAGCCGGTCGAGCCCGAGGTGGTCAACAGCAACGCGAGACTGTCGTTGATCTCGTAGTCGATGTCGTGGCCGATCTCGCGTACTTCGAAATCGCCGAAGCGATGCACGAGCGCGCCGTCGCCAACCATGCCGGCCGGCCCGACCATGTAGGAAGGCCGGAACGTCTCGGCCAGCGCCGCGATGTGCTCCGCACCCATGCTCGGATGGACCAGGAAGACAACGGCATCGGCGCGCAGCAGGCCGACATAGGCCGAGAGCGCATGGTAGTCGTTGCGGCAGACCATGAAGACGAGCGTACGCGGCCGCACCGTCGCGCCGATGGCGTCCGCGTCCTTCATCAGTTCGGCATAACTTACCGGCGCGCGCCCCAATTGCAGGACGGCGATGGCGTCACCGAAAGCTTCCAATCCAGCGAAGATCGAGCGGTTCATAGCCGCGGCGCTCCGGAAATGATTGGCGCAACGGGCAGGGCGCGCCTTGCGGCGTCCATCGGCACCTACCGCCTGCGCGGGCCGGCGGGGCCGTCGTCCGGCGGCTCACCGGCGACGAACTCGGGCGGCGCCTCGAGAAGATAGTAGGGGTCGTCGATCAGCTTTTCGACGAAGAACTCCTGCAGCGCAGGGAAACCGGCCATCTGGGCATTGACGCCGTTGATCGTCATTGACTGCAGGATGCCGGTCTCGGTCAGGTCCGCATAGGTTTTATCGGTCAGGTATTCGATGCCGTACTTGAGATAGCGGACCTGGGTGATGACCGGGAAGCGGATTTCCACGCCTGCCACGTAAACCGGCGTGCGATGAAGCTTGTTGTAGACGTGCGGCACGCCAAGCAGCGCCTCGATATGATGCGGGAAGGTAAGGATGTAAGGCGTGCCGATGATCAGGCACTTGGCGCCGAGCTCGACCAGATGCGTCCAGGGCGACGCGAGACCGAAGCCGGTGGCCGAACGATGCGCGCAGATGGTCTCGGCGTGCTTGCCGACCGCCTGCAGGCTGCCGATCGGGTTGAGGCTGCGCTTGTTGCCGGGAAGGCTGAACATGTAGCGGGGGTAGAGCCCGAGCGAGGCGTCGGGCGGCGAGCGGTCGACATGGAACGGCTTGCCGCGCCGGGCGTAGTCGTAAAAGAACGCAGGGGTCACGAGAGTGCCGTCGGCGCCGACCGCCTCGCTCAGCGCTTCGTGCAGCGAGGCCAGAATGACGGCCGGCGACGGCTTTTCCAACGGTGACAGGTCGGCGAGCCGGCTGATGCCGGAATGGACCATCACCGTGTCGCCGTCAACGACGCCGAGCTTTCGGACGATATCGACGATTGCCAACTTCAATCCAACATCTGCCTGAGTCACGATGGTCTCCTCGGGCTATCGGAAATGGCGGCCAACCGCGTCCTCGGATCGTGTCCGCTCGACGTGGCGGATCAACCCGCCACGGCCGGCAGCACGACCTTCTCGTCGGAGAAATCCTCCTTGGGGAAGGCCTTGCGCGCGTCGACCGGCTTGAAGATCGTGGTGCCGTCGCGCTTCATGTATTTCTGGACGAAATCGTGGTCTTCGCCGGCCAGGCACAGGCTGGAGTGTTCGCGGAATTTCTTGATGCTGAAGCCGAACTCGCTGATCTCGCGCAGCGTCTGTTCGTAGACGTTGCCGATTTTGATGTGCACGTAGGGGCACACCAGCACGTCACCGATCGGCGTGATGTAGAGCCGGTTGACGGTATTGCAGCCGATCACGCCCTCGAGCGCCCTGTCGAAGGGGTTCCAGAGGTTGCGCAGGATGTTTTTGTGCTTCTTGCGGAGCTCGATCAGGTGCGCCTTGTCGGTTTCGTCGACCATGATCTCTTCGGATAGGTGCCACTGGCCGGCCGGTGTGGCGACGTTGACCAGCGTGGTGTAGCCCTTGTCCTCGGAGTACTGGCACATTTCCTCGACGTCCTTGGAAAGCGCGTTGTAGTGCCCGACGGTGATGTTCATGTAGGGCGACATGCCGGCTTCCTTGACGTATTCGAGCGCGTCCATGGCGCGCTGCCAGGACTGCTTGCGACCGCGGAACTTGTCGTGCGCGTCCGGATCCATGCTGTCGATGCTGACCGAGACACGGTTGACGCCGGCTTTGGCCAATTGTTCCGCCATCTTGGCGTCCATCTTGTAGCCGTTGGTAGTGACGTAGACGTAGAAGCGTTCGGTCTTCATCGCTTCAAGGGTCTCGAACAGAATGTCGGGGCGAAGCAACAGCTCACCGCCCTGCAGGTCCCATTCGAAGATGCCGAGTTCGTCCGCCTGATCTGCGATCTCCGCGATCTTCCAGGCCGGCAGCACGTCCTTGACGTGGTCGCCGAGCGGCGAATTGGTGAAGCAGTGCTCACAACGCAGGTTGCAGGCATTGTTCAGGTTGAGGTCGATACCCCGCTGCTTGGTACCGATGCGTCCGCCGTTCTTGCGGACGTAGTTGTGGAAAGATTTGAACTTTTCCACCACGCGCGGCTTATCAAGGATGGGCATCTGAGGTCTCCTAGGTCACAGTGACAGGACGCATGGCGTCCGAGCGGGTTAAATCTGAACCCCGTATTTCGCCAGAATTTCGATTCCCTTGGTGTAGTCGGCGAACTCGACGATGTCGTCGGTCTCCATGGAGATGCCGAAGGCGTCTTCGAGTTCGGCCATCAGCGCCATGTGGCCGATGGAATCCCACTCGGGAATCTCATTGTATTTGAGATCGTTGTTGACGGCCGATTCTTCAAGGGAGAAGGCCGCGACGTAGGCTTGGACGTATTTTTCCTTGTTGCTCATGGCTTCGGTTATCCTATTGCAACCATTATCTAAATTTACAAATGCCTTGGCTCGGGCGGCGCACGGCCGGCGTGGCTACCGCATGCGAGGGCAGGGCGCGACCGCGTCGAGCTTGCGGCGAAACGGTTAATATGCGGTGAAAGGTGTTGGCGGTGATGCGCATGTCCGGTCCGCCTCCTAAAGCGCCTGGTAGCGCGTGGCGATGCGCTTGGCGATGCCGTCTTCATTAAGGCCGTAGTGGTCGAGAATGTCCTGGTAGGCGCCCGACATGCCGAACACGTTGGGAAGCCCGAGGAACAGTTGAGGCGGCGCCTTGTTGAGGGTGGTCGACACTTCGGCGACCGCGGCGCCGAGGCCGCCGGTGACGCTGTGTTCCTCGACGGTGACCAGCAGCTTCGATGCGCCGCAGAGCTGTTCGATCAGCCGGGCATCGATCGGCTTGATCGTATGCATGTCGACGACGCTCGCCGAAATTCCCTGCTCGGCCAGCTTTTCGGCGGCCTTGAGCGAGCGGTAGACCATGGTGCCGGCGGCGATGATGGCGACGTCCGATCCTTCGCGCAGCACCACGCCCTTGCCGATCTGGAAATCGTAGTCCTCTTCATAGACGGGTGGATTGTTGGTGCCGCCGGTCAGGCGGATGTAGACCGACTTGTCGTGCTCGAGTGCCGCGCTCGCGGCCTTGACGGTCTCGCCGCAGTCGGCCGGCGAGATGACGTCGACCTTGGGGATCGAGCGCATGACGGCGACGTCCTCGACGCAGCAGTGCGTGTAGCCGAGCGTGCCGAGCACGACTCCGCTGGCCAGCCCGACCATGCAGACCTTGTGGCCCATGTAGCCGAGATTGACGCGGATCTGCTCGCAACAGCGCATCGTCTGGAACGGCGCGAACGTGGCGGTGATGACCGTGGTGCCTTCGCTGGCGATGCCGGCGGCGATGCCGATCATGTTCTGCTCGGCGATGCCGACGTCGAGGAACTTCTCCGGGAACGCCTTCTTGAAGCGATCCAGGCCGGCCGACGTCGAGGTGTCGCCGGTCAGCACCATCAGATCCTCGTTGGTCTTGCCGATCTCGGCGACGGCGAGGCCATAGGTGGCGCGCGAGCCGAGCTTCGACCACATGGCGGTATTGCGCGGGTTCAGATCTATGGCCATCTGATCACCCGTTCAGTTCCTGCATCGCGGTGTCGAACTGGCTGCGCGTCAGCACGGCGTGATGCCAGTCGTTGTTGTTTTCGGTGAAGGAGAAGCCCTTGCCCTTGACGGTATGCGCGACGATAGCGAGCGGCTGATCGGTGGTATTGCGTGGGTTCAGCGCGTCGAAGAGCGCGCCGGCGTCATGGCCGTTCAGTTCGATCACGCGCCAGCCGAAGCTGGTGAATTTCGCCGCGACGTCGCCGATGCTCATGATGTCCGCATTGGTGCCGGTCTGCTGCAGATTGTTGCGGTCGATGATGGCGACCAGGTTTTTGAGCTTGAAATGGGCCGCCGCCATGGCTGCTTCCCAAACGGAGCCCTCGTTGCACTCGCCGTCGCCCATGACCACGAAAACGCGGAAGTCCTGGTTGCGGCGGCGTGCGCTGATCGAAACGCCGATGCCGAGCGAAAGCCCCATGCCAAGGCTGCCGTTGGAGAATTCGATGCCCTTGGGGCGGTTCATGACCGGGTGACCGAGCAGGTAGCTGCCGGTCTCCTCGAACTTCATCAGCTCGTCCATCGGAATGAAGCCGGCTTCTGCGAGGGCGGTGTAGTAGCCGAGCACGCCATGGCCTTTGCTCAGGATGAAGCGATCGCGATCCGGCCATTCCGGGTTCTTCGGATCGAGCCGCATCACCGCGCCGAACAGCGTCGCGGTGATGTCGACGATAGAGAGTGCGCCGCCGATGTGCGCGCTCTTGCCGCCGGCCCCGAGCGCCCCGTCGAGCGCGGTCTTGCGCATGCGCTTGGCCATGGCTTCGATGCCGGCAACGATGCTGGCCCTGTCGCTCATGTCACATGCCTCCGTCGACGCGAAGCGTTTGGCCGGTCATGTAGGACGACAGGTCGGACGCGAGAAACAGCGCCGCCCCGGCAATCTCCGAGGGACGGCCGACACGGCGGAGCGCGGTGCGGGCAACGGTCTCGTTGAGCGCCTCCTCGGGCGTGCTTTCGTTCATCATGTCGGTATCCGTAAGACCCGGCGCGATGGCATTGACGCGGATGTTGGCGGATCCGAGTTCGCGCGCCATCACCTTGGTCCCGGCGATCATTGCCGATTTCGCCGCGGCGTAGGCGGAGCGGCCCTCGTTGCCTTCGATCGCCGCGCTCGATGACAGGTTGATGATGCTGCCCTGCTTCTGGCGCAACATGTTTCGCGCCAGGATCTGGGTGAGCAGCATCGGGGCGATGAAATTGACGTCGAGCATGCGGCGGATTTCGCGCTCCGGCGTCATCAGGTAGGCGGAGGTGAAGATGGCGCCGGCGTTGTTGACGACGATGTCGATCGGCTTTTTCTCGGCCGTGATCTGCTTGGCGGCTTGCTTGATCGCATCCGGATCGCCCAGGTCGAAATAGACCGGCGTCACCGTGCGGCCGGTTTCTGCGCCGAGTTCGCCGACGAAAGCCTCGAAGCCCTCATCCGGCTGGCGCGCGCACGCCCATACGTCGGCGCCGTTGCGGGCGAAGGCCTCGACGATGGCCTTGCCGATACCCCGGTTACTCCCGGTGACCACGGCGGATTTGGACTGTAACAACATGCGCACTTATCCGGCATCTTAGTGATGGGTATGGTCGTGATCGTGATCGTGATCGTGATCGTGGTCGTGGTCGTGTCCGTGATCGTGTTTGGCGTGCGCGCCGGCGATGACCGGAGCGTACGTCTCGTCGTAGAAAGCGATGCCGCTGACCTCGGCAAGTTCCTCCTTCGGCGGCAGCTTGTTGCCGTTGGCGATGGAGCGCGTGAGGATATCGCCGAGCGTGATTTCGCCCTCTGCGATGACGGCCATGTCGATGTTGCGGTCCTTGAGGATTTCCGCGTAGGAGGCGGTCGGGTAGGGGCCGCCGACGATGATCGGGATATCGATGCCTTGGTCGCGCAGGTAGGCAATGGCGTCGTGGAAGAAGCCGCTGTAGAACGTCATCGCGCGCACGCCGATCATGTGCGGATTGACCTCGCGCACCAGATCGAGCAGTTCTTCGAAGCTGTCGAAATCGATCAGCGACTTGAAGACACGGCCGTCGACTTTGTCACCGAACTCGCGGTTGACGTAGGACATCAGCGCCATCAGGCCGAGCGGCGGCTCGAGCACGTTGTACTCGCGGATGTCGGCGTCGTGCGAGAAGTAGGACGAAAGGTCGATCATCATGAGGCGGAAGGCGTCCTTGCGGGCCTTCGGCTTCTCCGGGAACAGCTTGGCCAAGCTGGTCTTCAGTTCCGGGATTCGGAAGTCGTCGTCGGTGGCCGCATCCGGCACTACCAGCTCGGAGCGCTTGATCTTGGCCACCCTGAGCAGGTCGTCCAGGTTCTTCACGTTCGGCGACGGGAAATAGGCGTTGTAGCGCTGGTTCAACTCGTCCTCGCTGAACAGGCGCATCTGATGCGGCAGGCGAGACAGCAGGCGTTCGCGGTTGAGTACGTAGTCGGCGACGAAGATGGTACGCACCTGGCGGGTGAATTCCTTGGTGAACGGCAGCGTCGGCGCCTGTTCGTGGTAGGACATGTCCCGTGCCTGGGCCAGCAGTTCGCGCGGAATGCCGACCTCGAGGGCGAAGGATTCGATCTCCGTGCCGGGGAAGATGCGGACGTTGTGGAGATAGGGGAAATCCAGCCACTTGATCGAGCGGATGTAGTTCAGCGTTGCCATCGCCTCTTCCTCGGTCTCGGTCGGGAAGCCGTGCATGGCGTTGAGGGTCAGGTTGACGTGCGGATACTTCTGCGTGATGTAATCGAGGTTCTCGTGAAGGATGTCGACATCGAGGCGCTTGCGCATGATTTCCTGCATGCGCGGCGCGGCATGTTCGAGCGACAGGTTGAGCCCGACGGAGCCGCCTTCCACCATGAGATCGATCATGTCCTTGTCGAGCAGATCGCCCTTCAGCCCGGTGGGGAAGAAGAAATGGACCTTCAGATTGTGTTGGAGGACCTTCTCGAAGAAGGCGATGCAGCTCTTCTTGTGGACGTTGAAGATATCGTCGATGAACTCGAAGCGCTTCACGCCGATGTCTGCCAACATCTTGACTTCATTGAAGAAGTTGTCGACCGTCCGGCGGTTGTGATTGGGGTTGGTCTTGTAGATGTCGCAGTAGAAACACTTGTACGGGCAGCCGCGCGTGGCCTGGATCGCCATTGAGTATTTGACGCCGGCGTGACCGATGTAGTGGTGATAGCGGTCGTAGTCGATCAGCGTGCGGTCGATGATCGGAAAGATGTCCAGATCCCGGGTCTGCTCGCGCGGCATCGTCTTGCGGATATTGCAGAGGTCCTGTTTGACCGTCTTCCGGTTGTGGACGGTTTCGAACTCGAGGGCTGCTTCCGTGTTCGGCATGGTACCGGCTCCTAAAACAAGCTGTGCAGGCGTTGCATCACGTCGTCGAGGGGGCGCTTCGGGAATAACCTAGTGGTCTTCGGTGTTCATCGCGAACGGCCCGGCCGATAGTCGTCAACTCATGCCATGATGGCACGGAATTGATTAACGAATAGGATATCAGAAATTAATTCAGACGCTGGCTGGAAAAAACAGCCGTCCTAGCTGAGATGAAAAGGGTTGGGAAGAGCGTTCGCCCCTCCCAACCCGTATTTCATCCGATGCCTCGGCTCACCCGCTATTAACGGAAGAGACCCAGGATCGACTGTTCGGACTGACCGGCGAACGCCAAGGACTGAATGCCCAACTGCTGGCGGGTCTGCAAGGCCAGCAGGTTGGCGCCTTCTTCGTTCAAGTCGGCAAGGGTCAGCTTACCGGCACCGGCGGACAGCGTGTTCACGTAGTTCTTGGTGAAGTCGAGGCGGGCATTAAGCACCGCGACGTTTGAACCAAGGACCTGGGCACGCGAACGAAGCGTGGCGAGCGCGCTGTCCAGGTTCTGGATTCGACTGTTCAGCTCAGTCGTGTAGCCGATGCCGATAGAGCGCACCGCGTCGGTCTCGGCCGTAGCGACCGAGGCACCCGTCAGCTTCAACACACCGAAGCCGAGCGAAACGCCCGTGACGGCGGCCGCAGCCGCAACCGCGGTAAACACCACGGAAAGCCTCGAAACGCCGGCACTGAAGCCTGTACCGGCGGATTGGGCGCTGAAGCCCGTGCCACCGGAGGCGTTGGAGACGGAGCCCGTGATCGCCTTGAAGGCGACCGATTCACCGGCCGAGTAGGTGCCGGCCGTGATGAAGCTGCCGGACAGGTTGCCGTAGGCATCGACCGAGCTGGCGACGCTGACGGTGAACGACAGGCCGCCGTACTTCAAGGTGATCGAGTCACCGACGCTGAGCACCTGGGCCGACTTACCGGCAACCGAGACACTGATCGAGTTGAGGGAAAGCGTGCCGGTAATGCCGGAGGTGGCACCCGAACCCGCCGTGTTGGTGATAGTCGTGGTCAGCGAGCTGGAGAACTGACCGACGGAAACCGCACCGATGTTGAAGGTGAAGTCGCCGGTGTTGGCGGACAGCTGAGCGACGTTGAGGCCGCTGGCAGCCACGGTAACGTCAACCGAGTTCACGTTCAGCACGCTGGCGGTGTCGTTCGAGAACGTCACCGAAAGCTGCGAACCGGTCGCAGCGACCAGGTTGAGGCCCTGATAGGTGGCGTCCGCGGTGAGGTTGTTGATCTGCGTGCGCAGGTCGTTGAACTGGGAGATGATGTTGCCAATTGCCATGTTAGTCGTCGCAGACTTGGCGTTGGTCGCCAAACCTTTGAGCTGCTGCACCAGGCTTTGAATGGCGGTCAGGGCGTCCGTCGCAGCGGTCAAGCTGGAAATACCCTGGTCGATGTTCGCCTTCTTTTCCTCGAAGTCGGACGCGCGGTCGGCCAGGCCCTTGGCCTGGAAGAAGCTCACCGGATCGTCAATAGCGTTGGAAACGCGCAATCCCGTCGACAGACGGTTCTGCGTACGGCCAATCAGATCGGTGGTGCTTTGGAGGGAGAGAAGGTTCTGCCGAACAGCAGTTGTAAGGGTCACTTCGGTCATAATTTAACACTCCATTCTAGAGTTAATTGCTGAGACCTTTCTATCTCGCTTGACCCGGCAGGACCGCTATTCTAGCGCCATCCAACCAAGCCGCCTGGAAACGAGGTTTCCATGCAACGCCTCTTATACGTTTCCGCCGTAACCTTTGCAACGGGTTTTTTTTCCTCGTTAAGGGGGCGTTCTGGGCGCCGGAAAACGGCGGAAATCGGTCTATTTTTCGCCCGCGGCCACTCCGTCCTGCGTTATGATTAACGTGTTCTCAAGGTATGGCGAATATGATTCCCACCTGTTCGGCAAAGCCCGGATTCGGGCAAGGGCATGGTCGCGGGGCATGAAAATAACCCATTATTGCAATTCTTTCATCGTTGTAGAAGCCGGTGACACGATCTTCGCCTGCGACCCCTGGATCGGCCTGGAAGACCAGAACGCCTGGGCGACCTATCCGATACACAAGGATAACGGCGAACTGCTCCAGCGGATCGATCCAGACGCTATATACATAAGTCATCTGCATTTCGACCATTTCGACCGTAAGACATTGGTAACGCTGGCGAACAAGGATGTGCGGTTCGTCATCAAGACGTATCGCGACCATCGCCTGGCCGGGCGCATCCGGGAACTCGGGTTCACCACCGTCGATGAATGCGAACCGTGGACTGAGATCGAAATCTCGTCCGATCTAAGCGTCACTATCGTACCCCAGGACACCAACAACGTCGCCGGTTTCGACGCCGATATCGTCTACGATTTGGATACCTCGATCATCATCCGCGACCGGCGCACAAACGAAATCTTCTATAACAACGTCGACAATCCGCTATCGGTCGACGGCTTCGGCAAGGTACGGGCCTACTGCCTGGAACATTTCGGCAAGGGGGTCGGTATCTGCTGCGTTCCGGTCGGCGCGGCAAGCGAATTTCCCCAATGTTTTCCGAAACTTGACCGGGTTTCGGAAGGGCGGCGCATCGTCAACGATGCGCTCGAAAACTTCAAGCGCCGCATGGATGCGCTGAAGCCGGAGGCGTATTTCTTCGCCGGCGGATCTTATGTGGTCTACGGCAAGTTCGGCTGCCTCAACCAATACATCGCGCAGCCGTCCATGGACGAGCTCGAGCGCTTCGTCGATGAAAACCTCGACATGCAATTCATTCATCCCGAGGGCGGGCGTTCGCTGACCAAGCAGGGCGACAGCTGGGTCATGAGTGATGATTTCGACGGCGCGAGGTTCGCCTCGCGCGCCGAGGCGATCGCCGCCTATAAGGATCTCGCCTACGACTACAAGGTGGTGAATTACACCGTCGATGAAATCCGCGACCTCTTCGCCAAGGCGCGGGAGAACTATTTCCGCGTTCTCGACAGGATGAAGGTCGAGATGCGCTGGATCATCGATTTCATCGTCTACGACGACCTTTTGTTGACCGAAAAGGGCGATATTGACCCCGCCTGCGAACCGGTCCTCAAGATCACGCTGGGGCCGCACGGCGCCCCGGAGATCATCCAGCACCTCGTCTGCCACTTGGATTCGAGCCTGTTCGGCCGCCTGCTGGCCGGCGATCACATCTGGAACCAGAGCATTTCCGGCACCCACATCATCTATGAACGCGAGCCCAACGTCTTCATGCCGGACGTGCCGTCGTCGCTCAACTTCCTCAAGGCCTGAGTGCAGCCGTCATGAACGCCGCCAATGCCCTTCAACGCGCGCTCGCACTGCACCAGCAGGGAAAACTGCTGGAAGCGGGCGAGATTTACCGCGACATCCTGGCCAAGGACCCGGACCAGGTCGACGCACTCAGCCTGATGGGCGTGGTCATGCAGGCCGCCGGCGATCTCGAGACGGCGGAGGCCCTGCTCAACCGCGCCACCGAGCTGGCGCCGGACTATTTCGCGCCGTTCGCCAATCTCGGCAACGTCTTGCAGGCTGCCGGACGCGTCAATGCCGCCATCGATACGTTCCGCCGCGCACTCGAGTTGAACCCGAAATCGGTCGAGACCGCCAACAACATGGCGAGTGCGATGAATGAGGTCGGCCGCTTCGATGCAGCGCTCAAGGCCAGCGAACGCGCGCTCAGCCTGCTTCCGAGGTTCCCGGAGGCGCTGGTCAACAAAGGCAATGCCCTGTTAGGGCTCGGCCGGGCCGAAGAGGCGGTCGCGGCCTACCGAAAAGCGCTCAAACTCGCGCCCGGGCACGGCAATGCGCTCTTCAATCTGGGCAACGCGCTGGTCGATCTGGAACGCTTCGAGGACGCGATCGAGCCATACAGCAAGGCCGTGGCGCGTGACCAGGGCAACGCGGAGAAGCACTTCAACCTGGCCAACGCCCTAATGAAGGCGGACCGGCTCGACCAATGCCTGGCACCGTTCGAAACGGCGCTGGCGCTGAAGCCGGGTTACGTCGATGCGCTTTGCAATTATGCCAGCGCGCTGCAGGCGCTCGGGCGCAGCGCCGATGCGGTCAAGCTGATGCAGAAGGCCCTGGCGTTCCAGCCCGAAAGCCCGGACCTGCATTGGAACTTGGCGCTCGCGGCTTTGCAGAACGGCGACTACGCGACCGGCTGGTCGGAATATGAGTGGCGCTGGCAGACGCCGACGTTCGCCGACTTCAGACGCGAATTCGCCAAACCCGAATGGGACGGTACCGCGCTCGATGGGCGAACCATCCTGGTGCACACCGAGCAGGGCTTCGGCGACAACCTGCAATTCTGCCGGTTCGTGCCCATGGTGGCGGCGGCCGGCGGCAAGGTCGTGCTCGAATGCCGGCCGCAACTGCAGCGCCTGTTCGAAACGCTGGACGGGGTCGAGACCTGTATCGCGCTCGGCGCCGCGCCGCCACCGTTCGACGTCCATGCCCCGCTCATGAGCCTGCCCAGGATTTTCGGGACCACGCTGGAAACCATTCCCGACACCATTCCCTACCTCGTGGTTCCCGACGGCGTCGCCGCCGATCCGCGGATCGCGGCGGCGGACGGCATCAAGATCGGTCTCGCCTGGGCCGGCAGTCCGACCCGGGTCGACAACCACAAGCGCTCGGTCGCGTTCAGGGATCTGGTACCGCTGCTCGGGATCGACGGCATCAGCCTGTTCTCGCTCCAGGTCGGCGATGCCAACGAACAGTTGGCCGGCTTCAACGAGCCGCCCGCGGTTACGGATTTATCGCTTGGATTCAATGACTTTGCAGATACCGCCGCGGCCGTTGCCGCGCTCGATCTGGTTATCTCGGTCGACACCTCGGTGCTCCATCTGGCCGGCGCACTCGGCAAGCCGGCCTGGGGATTGATGTCGCAGCCGACGGGTTTCCTGTGGATGGACACGCGCACCGACAGCCCGTGGTATCCGAGCCTCCGCCTCTTCCGCCAGCCCACGCCCGGCGATTGGTGCTCGGTCGTCGACGCGGTCGTCGCCGAATTGAGGGATGTGGCGGCGGCGGGCGGTTCGGCGGCGCTTAACCGACCACGTTGACCAGCGAGCCAATCGGCAACGCGTCGCGGCTCTGGCCGGCGATCAGGGCGGAAAGGTACTGTCCCGAATAGTCCGTGCCTGAAACCGCGCGCTGCAGCGATTCCAGCCCTTGGATGCGTCTTGTCGCGGTGTTGACCGCGGTCTCCAGGCGTGATTCGGCGTTGGCGGCACTTTCCGCCGACAACAGGCTGATGCCCCTGAGATTGAGCCCGGTGGTGTCGAGCGCCTGCGGCACCACGTCGAACGAGCCGCCGAAGCGCGTCGTCTTGATGCGGATGTTGGGGCTTGTGCTCGAAATGAAGTTGGCGTTGGCAACTTCCGATCGAGCGACCAAGCGGTCGATCTGCGCCAAGGTCCGGCTTGCTTGTACGTTCAGGTTCAGGCGCGAGATGCGGTCGCCGCCGATGGTCAGGTCAGTCAACTCAGAGACCAAGGCTTCGTGCTGGGCCAGGCGCGCCGCACCCTTGAGTTCTCCGAGTGCGCTGACGATGCCGTTACCGGCGACGATGGCGATCGAGAGAGCCGCGCGAGCGTCGGCATTGCTCAAAACGGCGCGCACCTCGGCCAGGAACGCCGGTTTCAAGTTGCCGTCGAGGCCGATGCGGTCGACACCGGCGCTGCCGGCGGCGACCGACGGCAATGCCGTTCGGGCGGCTTGGGCGACGGCGATGGAAGCGCCGATGGACGAGACTTCGGCCATAATCGCTACTTTCCGACTTTCTCCCACGAGACAAATGTTACGCCTGTCACAGGGCGGCATTTCGGCGGCGTCCTTTTCCGCGCCTAACCGCTCGGACCAATCAGTCTAGCCGATCGAGCGCGATCCGGAAATTTTCAATTTTTTCTGAGCCTAAGCCGATTTTCACCGGATCGGCGGGACGTACCGGACAAGTCGCACGCAATAGACGCGTCGCTACCGCCGTCGCGGCACGCCTTCGGGTTTTGGGTAGTCGCGATTTTTCGCCGGTGTCATAATCATTCGTAAAGGGTTTGGATGCGAAATTGCACTATCGGATTGAATGAAAATTTTAACCATGCGGTCGCGGATTGATTAATCATGTCTGAAAAAGATGACGAGTTGAGCGAAGAAGAGCAGATGGCCATCGGTATCGATTGGTTCATCGCCATGTGGGACGAGGCTATATCGCGTGGCGTCGGCGAGGATGCCATGGGCATGATCGCCTTGTCGGCGACGACCAGCAAACTGGTCAAGGTCTTCGGCAACGAAGGCGCGGCGGCCTTGCTGCAGCGAACTGTCGACAATGTAAAAAGCGGGCAGTTCGATATGGATGATGACCCGTCGTCGGCCAATTAATCTGTGGGCGTCCTGAAATCGAACGCCTCGAATCGTCTTTTATACAATTCGTTGTTCAAAAAAGGTTGAAGCGATGAACACAACCAGCCTGCCGACATTGGACGATAAATCGATTTTGGTGACGGGCGGTACCGGGTCGTTCGGAAAGGCCTTCGTTCGCACTGTCCTCGAGCGGTTCAAGCCGCGCAGGTTGGTGATCTACTCCCGGGACGAACTGAAGCAGTTCGAGATGCAGCAGGTTTTCAGTCCCGAGGAACACCCGTGCATGCGATATTTCCTGGGCGACGTCCGCGACCGCGACCGCCTGATGCTGGCGCTTCGCAACATCGATATCGTCGTCCATGCCGCCGCCCTGAAGCAGGTGCCGGCGGCCGAGTACACCCCGACCGACTGCGTGCACACCAACATCCTCGGCGCCGAGAACCTAGTCATGGCCTGCATCACGCAAAAGGTCGAGCGTCTGATCGCGCTCTCGACCGATAAGGCGTGCAACCCGATCAACCTCTACGGCGCCAGCAAGCTCGCCTCCGACAAGATCTTCGTTGCCGGCAACGGATTGAGCGGGCAGGCCGGGACGATGTTCTCCTGCGTGCGTTACGGTAACGTGGTCGGCTCGCGCGGCAGCGTGGTGCCGTTGTTCCAGCGCCTGATCGACCAGGGCGCTTCCGAACTGCCGATCACCGATCCGCGCATGACGCGGTTCTGGATCACCCTACAGCAGGGCGTCGATTTCGTGCTCAACTGCCTGCACACCATGCGTGGCGGCGAGATTTTCGTGCCCAAGATCCCAAGCATGAAGATGACCGACCTGGCCGACGCGCTGAAACCCGGCATCAAGTACAAGATCATCGGCATTCGCCCCGGCGAGAAGCTGCACGAGGTGATGATCGCCGCCGACGACTCGCGCAACACCATCGAGTACGATAACTACTACGTCATCGAGCCGACCACCGCCGGCTGGTACCACCGCGATTTGCCGGACGGCGCTAAGTGGGTACCGGATGAGTTCCGCTATTCGAGCGACTCCAACAGCGACTGGCTCGATACCAACGGGTTGCGGGAACTGATCCGCCAGTCGGTCTGAGCCGAGGATACGCCCATGGCCGACCAGAGGCCTTTCCTTCCCTACGGGCGGCAAAGTATCGATGACGACGATATCGAAGCCGTTGCCGATGTCCTGCGTAGCGACTTCCTGACGACGGGTCCCGTCGTCGAAGCGTTCGAGGCCAAGCTGGCGGAAGTCACCGGCGCGGCGCACGCCATATCGGTCAGCAGCGGCACGGCGGCGTTGCACCTGGCAGGGGTGGCGCTCGATCTCGAACCCGACGATCTCGTCGTGGTGCCGAGCATGACGTTCCTCGCTTCCGCCAATACGGCGATCTACGGCGGCGCCGAGGTGCAGTTCGCCGACGTCGATCCGCGCACCGGCCTGCTAACCGCAGACACGCTCACCCAGGCATTGGCGCGCGCCGGCAATCGCGCCAAGGCGGTCGTGCCTGTCCACATCAACGGCCAGACCGCCGACATGGCGGCGATCGGCGAGGTTGCCACCCCCACCCCCCACCCCCAAAACCACCACCCAACCCACGCGCTCGGTGGCTCGTGCCGACGGCACGCTGACGCCGATTGGCAGTTGCCCGCACTCGTTGATGAGCGTCTTTTCCTTCCATCCGGTGAAGACCATCGCCATGGGCGAGGGCGGCGCGATCACCACCAACGATCCGAACGTCGCTGCAAGGCTCAGGATATTGCGCAACATCGGCATGACCCGCGATCCGACGGCGTTCCAGTTGCCGGAGCAGGCGTTCGCCGCCGACGGCACGCCGAACCCCTGGTACTACGAAATGCCGGTGCTCGGTTTCAACTACCGCGCCAGCGCCATCCATTGCGGACTGGGCTTGAGCCAGTTGAAGAAGCTCAACCAGTTTGTCGAAAAGCGCGCGCGCCTGCTGGCGCATTATCACGACAAATTGGCGCCGCTGGCGCCCATGGTCGAGCCCTTGGCGGCGGTGCCCGGCGGCCGGCCGGCCTGGCATCTCGCGGTGGTGCGGATCGATTTCGCCCAGGCCGGTATCAGCCGCGCCGAGGTAATGCGTGCGCTTCATGCGCGCGGCATCGGCACCCAGGTTCACTACATTCCGGTCCATCGCCAACCGTTCTATCGCCAGCGCTACGGCGATTTGCACCTGCCCGGCGCCGACGCCTACTACGAACGCATCCTGACGCTGCCGCTGTTCGAGTCCATGGAGCCGGACGACGTCGACTACGTCGTCACCCAACTCGCCGCCGTGCTGGGAACGGCGCCATGACGGCGGCGGTCATCGTCCAGGCGCGCATGACCTCGACCCGGCTGCCGGGCAAGGTGCTGCTGCCGTTGGACGGCACGACCGTACTCGAACATGTGCTGACGCGCTGCCTCGCCATTGCCAACGCCGATGTGGTTTGCTGCGCTATCCCGGAAGGGCCGGCGCACGAACCGCTGATCGAGATCATCGAATACGCCGGCGCCGTGGTCTACCAGGGCTCGGAATCGGACGTTCTCGACCGCCACTACCAGGCTGCGCGGAAGGTCGGTGCCGACATTGTCCTGAGGGTCACGTCGGACTGTCCAATGACCGATCCGGAAATCTGCGCGCGGGTGCTTGAATTGGTGCGCGGCGGAGGTGCCGATTTCGCCTGCAACAACATGCCGCCCAGTTGGCCGCATGGCCTGGATTGCGAGGCCGTTAGTTTCAAGTGGCTGGAGCGCGCAGCGCTCGAAGCCGAAAAGCAGTTCGAACGCGAGCATGTTATGCCGTGGATCCGGGGCCATCCGGACGTCATCAAGGCCAATCTGGTCGGTCCTGGCGGCGGCACCGAGGCGAACCGCTGGACCATCGACGACCCCGACGATTACGCCTTCTTGGAAGCGATGTGGAAGCGGCTGCCGGCAGGGCCGGCGGGCTGGCCCTACAAGGTCGCGCTCGCCATCGTCGAACGCGAGCCAGCATTGGCGGCGATCAATGCCGGCCACGACCGCCTCGAAGGTCTGAAGAAGTCCATGCGCGAGGAAAAGCCATGATGGCCGGGCGCGGCGCATCCGCCGTGTTTCGGTTCGATGCCGATAGAAGTATCGGCGGCGGGCACGCGATGCGCTGCCTGACGCTCGCTGAAGCGATGATGCGATCCGGCTGGCATTGCCTGTTCGCGGTTTCACCCGAGACGCCAGTTGCCGTGCCAAGGCTGCGACCCTATGCCGCCGATTGCCGTGAACTTTCCGGCGTGGCCGAGGACGAACCCGACGAAATCCAAGGCGGTATCGATGCCGGGCGTTGCGCCTTGCTGATAGTCGATCATTACGGCCGCGACGCCGCATTCGAACGCGCGTGCCGCGCCTTCGCAGACCGTATCGCGGTAATCGACGATTTGGCCGACCGCGTGCACGACGCCGATATCCTGATCGACCAGAACCTGGGCCGCGCTGGCGAGGACTATGCCGGCAAGCTCCCCGCCGACTGCCGGCTGTTGATCGGACCCGAATTCGCGCTGCTGCGGCCGGATTTCGCCGCCCGGCGCGACGCCGTGCTGACCCAGCGCCATGGCCGCGACGGCCTCGGGCGCATCCTGGTCTCGTTCGGCCTGACCGATCCGCTTGGTCTCAGCCTCGATACCCTTCAAGCACTCCGCGAAAGCGGCTTCGAGGGCCACATCGATGTCGTCATCGGCGGTGCCGCCCGGGGTACCGCCAAGGTTCACGCGCTGGCCGCCGATATGGGCGACAAGGTGCGCGTGCTCTGCGATGTCGAGGACATGGCCGAGTTGATGGCGCTTGCCGATCTCGCCATCGGTGCCGGCGGCTCGACGTCGTGGGAACGCTGCGCGCTTGGCCTTCCGGCCTTGATCGCCGTCGTCGCCGACAACCAGCGCGAAATCGCGCACGCCCTGGCCGATGCCGGTGCCGTCGGGCTGGTCGGTGTTGACGGGAAGGGATTTCGCGACAATCTGAAGGATGCGCTGGCGGTGCTTTGCGCCGAGCCGCCGATGCTCAAGCGCATGGGCATCGCAGCGGCCGCGATTTGCGATGGCGCCGGCTGCGCGCGTGTTGCGGAGGCTTTGGTCTCATGAGTGCGGAAAACAATTGGTGGCGGCGTCCGCGCCGTATCTCCGTGGTGGTCGACAACCCGAGCTGGGTGGTGCCGTATTGCCTGGAACTGGTTGAGCGGCTGAACGCGCTCGGCGACCGGGCCAAATTCTGCGCCACCCACGATGAGATCGAGGAGGGCGAGGCCGCCTTCTACTACGGCTGCGTCAAGATCACGCCACCCGACGTGCTTGCCCGCAATCGGCGCAACCTCGTGCTGCATGCCTCCGCCCTGCCGGCCGGTCGCGGCTTTTCGCCGCTGACCTGGCAGGTCCTGGAAGGCCGCAACGACATTCCGCTCTGTCTGCTCGAAGCCACCGAAGGCGTCGATGAAGGCCCGGTCGTCTATCGCGGCTCAATGGTGCTCGAAGGTCACGAACTGCTGGACGAGATGCACCAGCGCATGGGGCGCGCGCATATCGACATGGCGCTCCGCTACCTCGACGCGGATGCGCCGCCCGTTGGCGAACCGCAACAAGGCGAGGGATCTGTCTATCCGCGTCGCTACCCGAAGGACAGCCGCCTCGACCCGGCCGCAACCCTTGAGGCGCAGTTCGATCTCTTGCGCACCGTCGACAATGCCAAATACCCGGCGTTCTTCGAGTTGCGCGGGCACCGCTACGACCTCGCCGTCGAAAAGGCCGACGAGTCCGAAGGTGGTTTTCAGCCAGTGATCCGCATCGGCGAGAGGTTCGTCGGGCCCGGTCACCCGCCCTATGTCGTCGCCGAGCTCTCCGGCAACCACAACGGCGATCTCGGGCGCGCGATGGAACTCATGGACGCTGCCGCCGGTGCCGGTGCCGACGCGGTCAAGCTGCAGACCTATACGGCCGACACGCTCACCATCAAGCACGACGGCCCCGATTTCCGCATCAAGGGCGGGCTCTGGGACGGGCGAACGCTCTACGATCTCTACGAGGAGGCGCATACGCCCTGGGACTGGCACAAGGCGCTGTTCGAGCGCGGCCGCGAATTGGGTATCGAGGTGTTCTCGTCGCCCTTCGACGAGACCGCCGTCGACTTTCTCGAAGATCTCGGCGCCCCGGCCCACAAGATCGCGTCCTTCGAGATGACCGACCATGCGCTGCTCAGGAAGGCGGCGGCAACCAAGAAGCCACTGGTTGTCTCCACCGGCATGGCCAACGAACGCGAGATTGGCGAAAGCGTCGAGGTGCTCGGCGCTGCCGGCAGCCGCGAGGTCATTCTGCTGCATTGCGTCAGCGGCTATCCGACCGAGCCCAAGGACATCAACCTCCTGACCATGCCCGAACTGGCGCGCCGCTTCGGCACCGTGCCCGGCCTGTCCGACCACACGCACGGGACCGCGGTTTCGGTCGCGGCGGTGGCCAAGGGCGCCAGGATCGTCGAGCGGCACTTCACCCTCGACCGGGGGATGGAGGGGCCGGACCACGCCGCCAGCCTGGAATACGACGACTTCAAGCGCCT
>JAYOXJ010000002.1:11824-38706 GCA_038152725.1 Rhodospirillaceae bacterium | reverse complement strand
CTCGACCACGCACCAGCAGATGAGCGCAGACGCGCTCGCCGCCGCCGGCATCGGCGAGGGCATGGTCAGGCTTTCCGTCGGCATCGAGGATGCCGGCGACATCATCGACGACTTGCGGCGCGCCATCCGCGCCTCGCAGAAGGGGTAGCGCCATGGACGTAACGGTCGACGGCAAGCGGGCTCATGCCGCCACCGGCGGGCGCGAGGCGGGCGCCGACGAGCCGGCCGTCATCCTGATCCACGGTGCCGGCACCGACCGCACGCTATGGCAGTTGCAGACCCGCAACATCGCGCACGGCGGCCGCCGCGTCTTCGCGCTCGACATGCCGGGTCACGGGCATTCCGAGGGGCCCGCGCTCACCGTCATCGCCGACATGGCCGGATGGGTGACGCGGTTCATGGACGCGGCCGGGATCGAGAGCGCCAGCGTCATCGGTTTTTCCATGGGCTCGCTGGTGGCGCTGGAACTGGCGGCGAACCATCCGGACCGCGTCGAACGCGTGGTGCTCGTGGGTATCGCCGACGAGATGCCGGTGCATCCCGACCTGCTCGCCGCCGCCGAGGCCAACCAGGCGCTCGGGCCCGAGTTGATCGTCTTCTGGGGGCTCGGCGCGCATGCCCGCATCGGCGGGCATCCGCATCCCGGGCTCTGGGTGTCGGGCGTCACCGAGACGCTGCTCAAGCATTCGAAATCCGGGGTGCTGTTTGCCGATCTCGCGTCCTGCGACGTCTACAAGGACGGCTATGCGGCAGCGGCGAAGGTAAAATGTCCGGTGCGGCTGGTGCTGGGGGCGGAGGATTCCATGGCGCCGGCGAAGAAGGGCCTCAAGCTCGGCGAGGCGATGACCGGGGCCGATGTCAGCTCGGTTGTCATCCCCGGCGCCGGTCATATGATGATGCTGGAACAGCCGGCCGCAGTCTATCATGCGCTGAAAGGGTTCGTGTTCTAGATGGTCGAAATCACTCCAACCGGGGCGGCGCTGGGCGCCGACGTCAGCGGCATCGATCTCGCCGGCGAATTGACGCCGGCCGATATCGACGCCGTCAAGCAGGCGTGGCGCGAACATCTGGTTTTGCGCTTCCGCGGCCAGAAACTCACCGACGACGATCTGCTCCGATTCAGCCGACTGTTCGGTCCGTTGGACAAGGCGCCGATCAATCCCTACGGCACCACCTGGGTGCCGGAAAACCCGGAGATCAACGTCATCTCCAATATCGTCGATACGGGCGGACGGCGCATCGGCGGGCTCGGCGACGGCGAGGCCAAGTGGCATGCCGACATGACCTATCTCGACACCCCGGCCCGGGGCTGCACGCTCTATGCGTTGGAGATACCGGCCGAGGGCGGCGATACCAGCTTCGCCTCCATGTTCGCCGCCTACGAAGGGCTGGACGAAATCACCAAGGGCCGGCTCAAGGGACTCACGTGCAAGCATGACGCCAGCCGCAATTCGACCGGACAATTGCGCAAGGGGTTCCAGGAGACCTATGCCGATGTGCGTGAGGTGCCGGGCGCGATCCACCCGATGGTGCGCCTCGATCCCGAGACCGGCAGGAAGGCGCTCTATCTCGGGCGCCGGCCGAATGCCTATGTCATGGGACTCGATGTCGCCGAGAGCGAGGCACTGCTGGACGCGGTCTGGGCGCATGCCGCCAAACCGGAATTCGCCTGGACCCAGCGCTGGCAGGTCGGCGATCTGATCATCTGGGATAACCGCTTTTGCATGCACCGGCGCGACGCCTTCGACCCCGCGGCCAGGCGTCACATGCGCCGTACTCAGATCGGCGGCGATCGGCCCGTCGCGGCATGAACCGGGCGGAACGCCGCCGGCTCGAGAAGGAGGCTAAGAAGCGGGCCAAGAAGAGCGGCGGCGATCCCGCCGCCGACGTGCTGTCGCCGGCGGCCGCGCAAACGCTAAACCTCGCCCTGCAGCATCATGGCGCCGGCAGATTGCCCGAGGCCGAGGCCGCGTACCGTCAGATCCTTTCCGAAAACCCGAAGCATGCGGCGACGCTGCATTTCATGGGCGTCATCGCCTATCAGTCCGGCGAGCCCGGTGCCGCCGTCGAGCTCATCGAACGCGCGCTGACGGCGAAGCCCGATCTGTTCGAGGCCTGGAACAATCTGGGTGCCGCCTATCGCCAACTCGGCCGCACCGCCGAGGCCGTCGCCAGCTACGAGAAGGCCATCGCCATCAAGCCCGACTACGCCGAGGCGCATTTCAATCTGGGCAATGCACTGAGCGCCGCGGGCGACCCGGAAAGCGCTATCGCCGGCTTCCGCCGCGCGGTCGAGATCCAGCCCGCCCATGCCGCCGCGCACAACAACCTCGGCAACGCGCTGAAGGCGCAAGGGCGGTTGGAAGCGGCGGCGGCGAGTTACGCCGACGCCATTCGCCGCAAACCGGACTTCGCCGAGGCGCAGAACAACCTGGGCACGGCGCTGCACGATCTCGGCCGGCCTGTGGAGGCCGAGGCCGCGTTCCGTCGCGCGCTTGCGCTGACACCGGCCGCCCCAGAGACGCACGTCAATCTCGGCAACACGTTGGCCGATCTGGGCCGTGCCGACGAGGCGCTCGCGAGCTACGGTGAGGCGCTTCGCCTGCAGCCTAGTTACGCCGAGGCGTATTACAACATGGGCAATGCGCTCCGTGATTTCGGCCGCGCCGGGGAAGCGCTGGCGGCATTCGACAAAGCCGTCGGTCGGCGCGCGGATTATGTCGATGCCCACGTCAACCGAGGCAACGTGCTGCAGGACTTGCGCCGGCTCGACGATGCCGAGGCGAGTTACCGGCGCGCTCTGGAGATCGATGCAAATTCCGCCGAGGCCGCCACCAACCTGGGGCTCTTGCAACTGCTGCGCGGCAACTTCGCCGACGGTTGGCGAAATTACGCCTGGCGTTTCCGCCGCCGCGACGTGGTATTCAGGCCGCGCGACTACGATAAGCCGGCATGGACCGGCGACGCGCTCGCCGGCCGCAGCATTTTCGTCTACCCCGAACAGGGCTACGGCGACACCGTCCAATTTGCCCGCTATCTCCACATGCTTCAGGCCCTGGGTGCGGATGTCATGTTCGAGGCCCCGGCGCCGCTCGGGCGGTTGTTCGAGGCGGGCGCCTTCTCAGGAAACCTGGTGACGGAGGGGGAGCCGCCGGCATCATTCGATTGTCATGCGTCACTTTTGGAACTGCCTCGTCTCCTCGGCACTACGGCGGAGACGATTCCGCTGCCGGGGGATATGCTGGCAGTACCGGATGATTTGACCGCCCGCTGGGCGCGGCAGCTTGGCGGGACTGGCCTCCGCGTCGGCATCGTCTGGGGCGGGCGACCGACCCACACCAACGACGCCAACCGCTCCCTCCGTGCCGATGCACTGAAACCGCTCGCGGATGTGTCGGGGGTGCGCCTCTTTTCGCTGCAGGTCGGGCGCGACGGCGAGGCCGGTCAGGTTTTCGGCGCGGCCGTGCGCGATCTGGCGCCGGACCTCGGCGACTTCGCCGATACGGCGGCGGCGATCTCTGAACTCGATCTGGTGATCTCGGTCGATACCTCGGTGGCCCATCTTGCCGGCACGCTCGGCCGGCCGGTCTGGACCCTGCTGCCCTTTACGCCGGACTGGCGTTGGCAACTCGATCGCGACGACAGTCCCTGGTACCCGAGCATGCGCTTGTTCCGCCAGGATAACGCCGGCGATTGGCCGGGCGTCGTCGGCCGCGTCCAACAGGCGCTTTCCGAACTAGCTCAGTAATCCACCGGAGCGGAGCGCGGTCAGCGCCAGCATCACCGCGAAGGCGGCGAGAGTGCCGGCGAAGACGTGGCGGCGCAGCAGGAAGAACAGCGCAAAGCCGGCCATCATGGCGACCGCGCGGTCGAATGTCGGGGTCGTTGCCAGGATGCCGATCGGCAACAGCAGGATGCGCGCGATCAGCCCGGCCAGCATGGCGTAGGCAACGCAGGAGAGCCACTGGAAGGCGGCGCTTTCCGGGTCGATGTGGGCGGCGACCATGGTGCCCAGCATGCGCCAGACGAAAGTGCCGAGGAAGCAGAGCGCGAACAGCCCCCAGATCTCGGCCGAGCCCCACAGCTCAAATGTGGTCATCGCCGCCTCCCTTGTTCTCACCTCGGGCATGCGCGGTGGCACGGTCGAGCAAGAACGCCGCCGTGCCGGCCAGGAGGCCGGTCAGCGGCACGCTCCAGTCCGGTGTGATCTGATGCAAAAGCGGGCCGGTGAAGGCGCCCAAGATCACGGCGATGATGGTGTTGCGCTGGCGCACCGAAGAGAACACGAACAGGAAATAGGCCGGGTTCATGAACACCAGCGCGATGGTCACCGCCGGCGGCATGGTACCGGCGAGCACGAACCCCGCCGCGGTGCCGATGGCGCCGCCGATAAGGCAGACGGTGCCGACGCCCATGAAGAAGGGGAAGCGCTCGACCGGCGGCATCGCCGGCCCATGGCGCATGAACACGGTCCAGATGTTGATCGACATGACCTGTGCGGCGAGGTAGCGCGTCCAACCCGGCCGCCCGTCGCCCCGGAACCAGGGCACGGTGACCAGCGCCATCGGCATGAAACGCATGTTGCCCATGGAAGACGTCAGCACGATGGCCAGCCACGGCGCCCCCATGGCCCAAAGCTCGGCCATGGCGACTTGGCCGGGCAGGCCCCAGATGCCGATGGAAAGCGCCAGCGAGACGTCGAGGGAAAGCCCCGAATCGCGCGCCAGCGAGCCGAAGCCGAGCATCGCGGACGTGACCATCACCGTCGGCATACCGGCGCCGACGCGAAACCCGCGGCGAAAAGCGCCGCGGCTATCTGCGAGATCGGTGGAGGGGGGGGCCGGGACCGAGTCCTGCGGTGTCGGGTCGGTCAATGCCGGGCACTCCGTCGACGGCCGCGATTCCGGCGGCAAGATCGAATGTTATAATGCAAATTTACGAAAAATGGGACAAAATACAAAAATTTATTGAATTTTGTGACTGAATCGGCTAACCATCTCCGGTTGCCGGCGTCTAGTCATAGCACGCCGAGGGGAGATGTCGATGGCCGATCAGAAAAGCGAGAGCGGGTCCGCCCTGCAGAAGGCGACTTTGGTGTTGGACGTGCTGCTCGAAGGCGGCCGGCCGGAAAGCCTTGCCGATATTTCGGCCAAGCTCGACCTGCCGCGCCAGACAGTGCACCGGGTGGTGCGCCAGTTGGAAGAACTCGACCTGATCCGCCGCGATTTCAACCGCGACCACTATTTCGTCGGTGCGCGCATGATCCAGCTCGGTATCAAGGCGCTCGGTTCTGCCGTGCGTCTGGCGCCGGTGCACGCCGTCTTGAAGCAGCTCGTCGACGATATCGGCGAGACCTGCAACATCGGCGTTTTGGAGCGCGACGAGATTGTCTACATCGACCGCGTCGAATGCGATTGGCCGCTCCGGCTGCAGCTGGGCGCCGGCTCGCGCGTGCCCGTGCATGCCACCGCCATCGGCAAACTGCTGGTCGCGCATCTGCCGAGCCGCACGCGCAAGCGCATCCTCGAGACCGTGCCGCTCAAGAGCTTCACCGATCACACGCTGACGCAGGCCGAAGCGCTCGAAGAGGAATTCAAGAAAATCCGTCGCGACGGTTATGCCACCAACAACGAGGAAAACCTGGCCGGCCTGATCGCCTTCGCGGTCCCAATTTACGACCACGACGGCCGCGTCATCGCCGGTTTGGCGCTGCACGCGCCGGTGGCCCGCATGGACCTCGCCCGCGCCGCCGAGCAGCTGCCGCGCCTGCGCGCCGCCGCCGCGCGCTTGCAGCACGAAATCGAACACCTTCACGACGATACCGACGACAGCAAATTCACCGGCGCCGACCAGTCCATGATCGACTGACGCCGGCACGACCCTTTTGAGGAGGAAAAGACCGTGACCCAATCGACCGCATTGAAGACCGACCTGCCGCTTGCCGAGGCCGACATCGTCGCCGGCCTGGTCAAGCGCGCCCGCGCCGCCATGGATGAATTCGAGAAGGCCGATCAGGCCCGCGTCGACGAAGCGGTGACCGCGCTCGCCTGGTCGATCTACGAACCCGCGCGTGCCCGCGAACTGGCGGAACTCGCCGTCGAGGACACCGGTCTCGGCAATGTGGAGAGCAAGATCATCAAGAACCAGCGCAAGACCTTCGGCTGCCTGCGCGATCTGCTGCGCGTCAAGACCGTCGGCATCATCGAGGAGATGCCGGAGAAGGGCCTGGTCAAGTATGCCAAACCGGTCGGCGTGGTTGCCGCCATCGCGCCCTCGACCAATCCGGCCGCGACGCCCGTCAACAAGGCGATGTTCGCGATCAAGGGCCGCAACGCCGTCATCGTGGCGCCGTCGCCGGCCGGCATGAAGACCACGACCAAGACCTGCGAATACATGCGCGCCGAACTGGAAAAGATCGGCCTGCCGGCCGACCTAGTCCAGGTGCTGCCCGCACCCGTCAACAAGCAGCTCACCCAGGAGCTGATGAACCAGACCGATCTCGTCGTCTGCACCGGTTCGCAGAACAACGTGCGGCGCGCCTACTCGTCGGGCACGCCGGCGATCGGCGTCGGCGCCGGCAACGTGCCGGTAATCATCGATTCCACCGCCAACCTCGCCGACGCCGCGCACAAGATCATGCTGTCGAAGTGCTTCGACAACGCCACCTCGTGCTCGTCGGAAAACTCGGTCACCATCCTGGCCGACGTCTATGAGGACGCCATCAAGGCGCTCGAGGCCGAGGGCGGCTACCGCTGCACGGCCGAAGACAAGAAGAAGATCCAGGAAACGCTCTGGGTCGACGGTCACCTCAACCGCCACGTCATCGCCAAGGACCCGGACGTCTTCGCGAAGACCTGCGGATTGCCGGAAGCGGCCATGGGCGCCAAGTTCTTCCTGGTCGAGGACGAACTCGCGGTCGGCAAGGAGCATCCATTCTCCGACGAGAAGCTGTCGCTGGCGCTCACCGTCTATAAGGCGAAGGACTTCCCCCAGGCAAAGGCGCACGTGCAGAGCATTCTCGACTTCGTAGGCATGGGCCACTCGGTCGGCATCCACACCAAGGTCGAGGCGCATGCTACCGAACTGGCGGAAGATCTCCGCGTCGTGCGCGTGCTGGTCAACCAGGCGCATACCTTCGGCAACGGCGGCTCCTTCGACAACGGCCTCAACTTCACCCTGACCATGGGCTGCGGCACCTGGGCCGGCAATTCGATCTCCGAGAACCTCAACTACAAGCACTTCATCAACATCACCCACCTCGTGCACACCATCGCCGAAGACAAGCCCTCGGAAGAGGCGCTGTTCGGCGCGCACTGGGCCAAGTACGGGAAGTAGGTTCATGAATTTCGAGGAATATGCCGCCAAGCCGGTGCTGGCGGTGGCCGGGATCACCGTGCCCAAGAGCGAACTGGCATTGAGCCCGGCGGAGGCCGAGGCCGCCGCCGGGCGCATCGGCGGCTGCGTCATCAAGGCGCAGGTGCCGACCGGCAAACGCGGCAAGGCCGGCGGCATCCAGCTGGCTTCGACACCGGCCGAGGCGAAGGCCCATGCCGAGAAGATCATCGGCATGGAGATCGCCGGCCACAAGGTCGCCAAGGTGCTGGTCGAGGCCAAGTCGGAAATCAAGCGCGAATTCTACGCCGCCGTTCTCAACGACCCCGAGACCAAGGGGCCGGTCGTCATGTTCTCGACCGAGGGCGGCATGGACATCGAGGAGATCGCCGCCGAGACGCCGGAAAAGCTGAAAAAGGCGCCCGTCGATATCCGCAAGGGTTTCTCCATCGACGCCGCCAAGGCGTTGATCAAGGGCCTCGATCTCTCGGGCGCGGAAGGTAAAGTCGCCGAGACGCTGGCCAAGCTCTATCAGGCCTATGCCACCAACGATGCCGAGCTTCTGGAGATCAACCCGCTGATCGTCACCGGCTCGGGCGACGTGGTGGCGCTCGACTGCAAGTTCGTGATGGACGATTCCGCCGTCAAGCGTCAGCCGGACTTGGCGCCCAAGGGCACGCCGGAGAAGCTCTCCCAGCTCGAAAAGGTCGGCGAGGCCGCCGGCATCAAGTACATCGAGTTGGAGGGCAACGTCGTCGTGCTCGCCAACGGCGCCGGCCTCACCATGACCACCATGGACGTTGTCCGCCACTACGGCGGCAAGCCCGCCAACTTTTGCGAGATCGGCGGCGAGGCCTATACCAAGGGCAAGCAGGCGCTTGAGATGGTGCTGGGCAAACCCGGCGTCAAAAGCTTGGTGGTCAACTTCTGCGGCGCCTTCGCGCGCTGCGACGTGATGATGGACGGATTGCTCGAAGCCTGGGACGAGGTGAAGCCGAATATTCCGGTCTATTTCTCCATCGCCGGCACCGGCGACGAAGAGGCGATCCGCATGTTGAAGGAAAAACTCGGCCTCGATCCGCTGCCCAACATGGACGCGGCCTGCAAGGCGGCGGCCGATGCCGCCAACGCGGCCTGAGGGGAGGGCGCCATGCATATCTGTCGACGCGAAAACAAGGTCCTGATCCAGGGCATCACCGGCAAGCAGGGCACCTTCTGGACCGAGCGCATGCAGGAATACGGCACCAACGTCATGGGCGGGGTCAACCCGAACAAGGCCGGTACCATGCACTGCGGCGTGCCGGTCTTCGCCACAGCGGTGGACGCGATGAAGGGCGGCGGCTTCGACGCCACCGTCATGTTCATCCCGCCCTTGGGCGTCAAGGCGGCCGCCTTGGATGCCATCGAGGCCGGCGCCAAGCTGATCGTCTGCTTGACCGAACACGTGCCGGTGCAGGACGTCATGTACGTGATGGCGGCGGCGAAGGATGCCGGCACCACCATCATCGGCCCCAATACCGCCGGCACGGTGACCGTCGGTGAATGCTTCCTCGGCTTCATGCCGGCTTTCAACGAACGTATCTTCCAGCCCGGCTCCGTCGGCGTGATTTCGCGCTCCGGATCGCTGGCGACGCTGATGTGCCAGAACATCACCGCGGCCGGTTTCGGCATCCGCGCGTTTCTCGGCATCGGCGGCGATCCGGTGATCGGCACGACGACGCTGGATGCCCTGAAGGCGCTCGACAAGTTTGAGGGCGTCGAGGCCATCGCCATGGTCGGCGAGATCGGCGGCGCCATGGAAGAGGCGGCGGCCGAATACGCTGCCACCATGAACAAACCGATCGCCGCCTTCATCGCCGGCGGCGCGGCGCCGGCGGGCAAGAAGATGGGCCACGCCGGCGCTATCGTCATGGGCGACAAGGGCACCTATGCGTCGAAGAAGTCGGCCTTGGAGAAGGCCGGCGTCAACGTGCTGGCGACGCCGTCGCAGGTCGGCGATGCACTCCGGGAGGGCATGGCTGCGTAATAGAACGGCGCCGGGACGCCATGGCCCCGAGCCGGTTCTAGCGTAAAGGCAGGGGAAGGATCGGAGTCATGGGCCACAAGATCGAATTCGGCATCCGGCTCAACGTCCAGGGCGAGATGGGCGCCAGCTCCGCTGGTTTCGCTTACGCCCTCGAAATGGCCCGGATGGCCGAGGACCTGGGCTTTTCGTCGGTCTGGATTCCCGACCACGTCGAGAACGCGCACCTCGATCGTTCGAAACCGATCCTCGAATACTGGACGGCGATGACCGCCATCGGCGCGCTGACCAAGCGCGTGCGGCTCGGCGGACATTCGTACAACAACACCTTCCGACACCCGGGCCTGACCGCCAAGATCGCCTGCACCTTGGACGAGATCACGCAGGGCCGCGTCATCCTGGCGCCGGGCTCCGGCTGGTTCGGCAACGAGGCCAAGGCCTACGGCTTCGACAGTTGGAGCGACGACGGTTTGGAGCGCATCGCGCGCCTGGACGAGTCGCTCCACATCATGCGCGGACTGATGACGGAAGATAAATTCAGCTTCACCGGACGCTATTTCCAACTCAAGGACGCCTACTGCAACCCGAAGCCGGTGCAGAAACCTTATCCACCGATCTGGATCGCCGGCGACTCACCGCCGACCCAGCAACTTATGATCGAGCACGGCGATGTCTGGTTCATGTATTCCAAGTCGCCCGAGATCGTCGCCGGTCTGGTCAAAGGCATGCGCGAGAAGCGCACCGAGAGGCCGTTCGAGGTGGCTGTCTCCGCCGTCGGTCTCGCCGACAAAAGTCAATCCGAAACACTCAAGTGGGCCGAGATGTACGCCGCCGAGCGCAAGCACCGCTTCCCGATCCCGCCGACCGTCGACGACGTGCTGTCGGCCAACCTGATCGGCGATGTGACACAAGTGCGCGACCGCACCGACGCCTGGGCCGAGGCCGGCGTCAGCCACATCGTCATCCAGCCGATGCCGCCTATCGAAGGAACGCGTTTCTTCGGCGAGAAAATCATCCATCATTACATGTGAGGGGCGCCGGTTCCGTGCGCCCTTGATATTGGTCGGGCGCTAAAACGCCCTTGGGGGAGTACGCCAAATGACCGAAGCCGAGACCGAATACGACATTTCCGCCGAAGCCCTGAAACGGGGCGCGGCGACGCTGATCGAGACGCTCCGCATCCGCACGCTGCCGATCGGCCTCAAGCTCTTCGAGGACGAGGCCGAGATGATGGCCGTCCCGGGCGTGCGCACGCCGACCGCCCATTTCCACATCAACATGTGCCCGTTGGTCGGGCAGCTGGGCCCCCCCCGCGTCACGCCCGGCCTCAAGCACCAGAACACCCGCATGCATTCCAATTGCGGCGGCATCGTCGGCCTCAACAAGCCGGCCGACGCCTATCTCACCGGCGAGCAGATGGACGGTGTGTGGTTCCAGAACCGTGAAGCCGCCAAGGCGCACCAGGCCGAGATGACCCGGGTCGAGCCAAAGTACGCCGGCCTCTGCGCCGCGCCGCTGCGCTCAGGCCGCCTCGATCCGCCGGATATCGTGCTGTTCTACGCGACGCCGGCGCAGACGATCCTCTTCGTCAACGGCCTGCAGTGGAAGCGCTACAAGCGCTACGACATGACCATCACCGGCGAAAGTGCGTGCTCGGACAGTTGGGGTCGCGCGCTGGCGACGCGTCAGACCTCGATCTCGATCCCGTGCTATGCCGAGCGCCGCTACGGCGGCGTCGCCGACGACGAGATGCTGCTCGCGATGCCGCCCGACGAGTTCATGCGCGGCCTCGAGGGGCTGGCCGGTATCGGCAAGGTGGGCCTGCGCTACCCGATCCCGCCCTATGGCACGCAGATGGACCCGGCCTTGGGGATGGGCAAGAGTTACCCCGGCGGCGGCGCGGCGAGGCAATCGTGATGCGAAGATTTTTGCTTTTGCTGGCCGTCGTCGCCGGCATGACACAGCCGGCGCGCGCCGAGGAACGCCAGATGGTCAAGCTGCCCGAAATGATGCGCGAGCACATGCTTTCCAACATGCGCGACCACTTGCGCGCGCTCGACGAAATCCTGCTGGCCTTGGCCGAGAACCGCGACAAGGACGCAGCTTCCATCGCCGAGAAACGGCTCGGCATGAGTTCGCTGGTCGCCCACAACGCCGAGCACATGGCGCCCTTCATGCCGGACGCCATGAAGCAGATCGGCACGTCCATGCACCGCGCCGCGAGCCGTTTCGCGCGTATGGCCGAGGTTGCCGATCTCGACCCGACGCCGGCAGGTAGCCGCAAGGTGCACGCCGCGCTGCAGGAGATCACTGCCGCCTGCACCGGCTGCCACGGCGCTTTCCGCGTCCACTAGGCTTGCCAGTTGGCGAGCGCCTGTGCGGTTTCCAGGAAGGCGCGGATCAACGGCCGCTCGGCGCGGCTCCTGAGGCAGGCAATGTGGAAATTGACGTGCATCCCGGCGTCGACGACGGGCACCGCGCGGACGCGATCGGTCGGGATCAGTTCGCCCTCGGCGACGTAGCCGAGCCCGATGCCGATGGCGACGGCCTCGCGAATGGCCTCGCGGCTGTCCAGCACCATCGTCGGGCGGACGTGCACGCCGGCGGCGTCGAGCGCGCCCTCGAAGGCCGCGCGAGCGGTCGAGCGCGCCTCGCGGAAGACGAAGGGCTGGTCTTGCAATTCCTCGATGCGGAGGTCCTTTCGTCCGGCCCATGGGTGGCGTCTCGGCACCAGCACGACGACGCGCTCGCGCCGGTAGGGCAGGTTGAGGATGCGGGTGTCGTTCTCGAGCCGGCCGTACATCACCGCGTCGTAACGGAAATCGATCAGGCCGGCGATCACCTCGGCACGTCTCTTTACCTCGACGCTAGGGGTCAGACCCGGAAAGCGCGTTGAGAAGGCGCTGACCAGTTCCATCACGTAGTAGGGATTGGCGCTGCCGATGGCGAAGGGGCCTTCGGGCTCGCTGCCGACCGACTCCAACAGGCGCACCGCCTCCTCCATGTGGCCCGCGATGTCCTGGGTAATAGCGTAGAGCGAGCGCCCGACGGCGGTGAGCGAGATACGCCGGCCCTGGCGGTGGAACAGTTCGACGTGGAAGCGCCCCTCCAGCGCCTTGACCTGTTCGGTCACCGTCGGTTGGCTCAGGCCGAGCGCGTCCGCCGCCGCGGTGACGCCGCCATGGCGGGCGACGGCATGGAAGGAGCGGAGCCAGGTTTCATACATAGGTTAAACCTATTTAAATAAAAAATTTATGAATTTTACCGATTTCAACGTCTCTCGTAAACTCCCCGCCATGGAACCTCAATCCGACACCTTGAGAACGCGGCGCGGCGCGCTCGGCGCCGGCAGCTTCGCCCACTTCATCCATGACGGCTTCACCGATTGCCTGTTCGTGCTGCTACCGTTGTGGGCGACCGGGTTCGGGCTCAGTCACGCCCAGGTCGGCTTTCTCAAGATGTGCATGTCGGGCAGCATGTCGTCGATGCAGGTGCCGGCTGGGTTCGCCGCCGAGCGCTTCGGCGAACGCGCCGTGTTGGTCGCCGGTACGCTTTTGGTCGGCAGCGGTTTCGTGCTGCTCGCCTTCGCCGACGGCTTCCTCACCCTCGCCGCCGCGCTGGTGCTGTCCGGCACCGGCTGCGCCGTGCAGCATCCGATTGCATCCTCGATCATCTCCAATGCCTACGAGGGCGGGCGCCGGCGCACTGCGCTCGGCATCTACAATTTCGCCGGCGATCTCGGCAAGGTGGCAATGCCGTTTTCCGTCGCCACCATCATCGGCGTCTACGGCTGGCAGGCCGGCGCATCGACCTATGGCGCCGTCGGCATCGCCTCGGCGGTGGTGATCCTGTTCGTGCTCGCGCGCTTGGGGCTGGGTGGCCGCACGGCGCCGGCAGCACCGACCGACGATCAGTCCGCTGCCGCCGCTCCGGTCGGTTGGGGCATCCGCGATCGACGTGGTTTCGGCGTCCTCGCCTCGATCAGCATGATCGACAGTGCGACGCGCATGGGCTTCATCACCTTCATGCCGTTCCTGCTGATTTCCAAGGGGCTCGATGTCGCCGGCATCGGCTTTGCGCTGGCGCTGCTGTTCGCCGGTGGTGCCGCCGGCAAGCTGGTCTGCGGCCTGGTCGCCGAGCGCCTCGGCATCCTCCGGACCGTGGTGCTGACCGAGGTGGCGACGTCGGGCCTGATCCTGGCGATGATCGCGTTGCCGCTGACGCCGGCCATGGCGGTGCTGCCGCTCATGGGCATCGCGCTCAACGGCACCTCTTCGGTGCTTTATGGCACCGTCGGCGATTTCGTCGAAAGCCTTCGCCAGGCGCGCGCCTATGGGCTCTTCTACACTTTCGGTACCGCGTCGGGCGCCTTGGCGCCGCTCGGCTGCGGCTTTCTGAGCGATGCTTTCGGGCTGGAGACGGCGTTGACGGTGGTCGCCGCCGTGGTCGCGCTGACGCTGCCGCTCTGCGTGGCGTTGCGCCCGGCGCTCCGTGCCGCCGAGGCCTAGCCGTCGGCCTTCGCCGCTGCGCGCGCCCGGCGCCGGCGCTTGAGCGCCACCAAATTCAGCACCTCGACCGTGGCCGAGAAGAAGATGGCGAAGTAGAGATAGCCGCGAGGGATGTGGAAATGCAGCGCGTCGGCGCAGAGCGCCACGCCGACCAGAAGCAGGAAGCTCAAGGCCAGCATCTTAGTGGTCGGATGTTCCTGGATGAACTTGCTGACCGGCGACGACGCAACCATCATGATGATCACCGCGATGACGACCGCGGCAGTCATCACCGGCAGGTTCTGCACCATGCCGACGGCGGTGATCACCGAATCGAGCGAGAAGATGATGTCGAGAATCATGATCTGCACGATGGCGGCGGTGAAGGTCAGGGTCTTGCGGCCGCCATCGGGGCCGTCCTCGTCTCCTTCGACGGTTTCATGAATTTCCAGCGTGCCCTTGTAAAGCAGGAACAGGCCGCCGGCGCCGAGGATCAGATCGCGCCAGGAGAATTCGAAACCCGATATGGTGAAGATCGGTTTGGTCAGGCCGATGATCCAGACCAGGCTGGCGAGCAGGGCGATGCGAAAGACGAGCGCGCCGGTCAAGCCGATCATCCGCGCCTTGGCTTGCGCTTCCTTTGGCAAACGGGCGACGACGATGGAGAGGAAGATGACGTTGTCGATGCCGAGCACGATCTCGAGCGCGGTCAGCGTCAACAGGCTCGCCCAGATTTGCGGGTCGGTCAGATCCATTTCGGTTAAATCCCCTCGTCCCGGCGGATGGCGTTGCTGCCGCCGGTCTCCGTACTCCAAGGCGGATTATGCCGCGAAAACGCCAGTAAACTAAAGCCCGCTGATGAGTATCCAGAGCACGGCCGCCGGTGCCACCCACTTGACGACGAACAGCCAGATCGTAGCAATCCGTTGCCGCCGGCCGCCTTCGCCGACCTCTTCTCGCATCCGGGACGCGCAAACCCATCCGGCGAACACGGCCAGGGCGATTCCGCCGAAGGGAAGCAGCAGGTTGGTCGTCAGATAATCCATCAGCCCGAGGAAGTCCTTGCCAAAGAGTTTGACGTCGGCCCACGGACCGAGCGACAGCGCCGACGGCACGCCGAGCGCGAAGATCGCGATGCCGGTGATGACGGAGGCGCGTTTGCGGTGATGGTTCTTTTCATCGACGAAATAGGCGACAACGGCTTCCAACAGCGATACCGCCGATGTCAGCGCGGCGAGTGCCAACAGGATGAAGAACACCGGCGCGAACAGGTGCCCGCCCGGCATCTTGGCGAAGATCGCCGGAAGCGTGACGAAGGTGAGGCCGGGCCCGCCGGCGGGGTCGTAGCCGAAGGCGAAAACGGCGGGCAGGATCAAGAGGCCGGCCATCATGGCGACCAGGGTGTCGAGCGCCGTCACCCACAAGCTGACGCCGATCAGGGATTCGCGCTTGGACAGGTACGATCCGTAGGTCAACAGTGCCCCCATGCCGAGCGACAGCGAGAAGAACGCTTGCGACAGCGCCGCATTCACCGTCGTCGCCGAGACCTTCGACCAGTCCGGTTCGAGGAAGAAGCGGATGCCGGCCGCAGCACCCGGCAGGGTCACGGCGCGGATCACCAGCGCCGCCAGCATGACGAACAGGATCGGCATCAGCAGCTTGCCGGCGCGCTCGATCCCCTTCTCGATGCCGCCCATCACGATCCCGATGGTCAGCGCCATGAACAGCGCGTGATAAAGGATGGTCTGCACCGGATCGGCGGTGAAGGTCTGGAAGTGCCGTCCCACGGCGGCGGCGTCGGAGGCGTCGAGCAGCGGTCCCAAGGTGGCGACGATGTAGGCCAGGGTCCAGCCGCCGACGACGGAATAGAACGACAGGATGACGAAGCCGGCCGCCACCCCGATATAGCCGACGCCGACCCAAGCACCCCCCTTGAGATTACGAAATGCGCCGACCGGATTGCGCTTGGACGCACGGCCGATGGCGAGTTCGGCCAGCATGATGGCGATGCCGATGGTGAACACGATGACGAGATAGAGCACCAGAAAGGCGCCGCCGCCGTCGGCGCCGGCGACGTATGGGAAGCGCCAGATGTTGCCGAGGCCGACGGCCGAGCCGGCTGCCGCCAGCACGAAACCCACCCTGGAGGAAAACTCACCGCGCGAGGCACTCATGTCTCGTCTCCCATCGACATCCCCTACATCAGCCCGCGCCGGATCAGATTTAGGCCGATAATCAGCAGAAGGCCGATCATCACTTTGCGGAACAGGTCCTGATTTATGAAGCGCCGCGCGTATTCGCCGAAAATGGTGCCAAGCAGCGCCGGCACGCAGGCGTAGAGCGAGATCGGCAGCGTTTCCGCGTTTAAGACGCCGTTCTGCGAGTAACCGATGGTCAGCGGGATGACGCCGAGCGACCAGATGAAGCCGACGGTGCGAACGAACTCGTCCTTGTCGAGCCGCAGCATGACCAAAAAAATCACCATCGGCGGCCCCCAGATGGTCGTCAGCCCGCCGAGTGCGCCGCCCAATAACCCGGCCAGCGGTCCGGCCCAGCGCTCGGTCGCCGGCGACAGCGGCTCGCCTTGCGGGCGCCACATGTTGAGCACCGAGAACAGCACCAGCACGCCGCCCAGGATGGCGAACAGCATCTTGGTATCGAGCCCGGCCATGACGCGGGCGAAAATCAGCATCGTCACCATGAAACACGCGATCATCGGCCAGAACCGCCGAAGCGGCCGGAAGAAATCCTCGGCGCGGATGGTCTGCCAGAGATTGGTGACGACCGCTGGCATGATCAGCGACGCCAGCGCCAGCCTGGGCTCCAGCGTCGAGGCCATGATCGCGACGGCGAAAATCGGCATCCCGACGGCGGTCACCCCCTTGGCGAAGCCGCCGAACAGGAAGGCGACCGCGACGATGGCGAGAACCGTGAGATCGTAGCCGAACACTTGGGTGGGCCGCCGCCGACCCGCCGCCCGCCTAAGAGCAGCAGGTCTTGGTGTGCAGGTGCGGATGGCCGACGCAGTTGCCTTTCCAGAACCCGGCGTCGTCGTTGCAGAAGCGCTCCTCGCCGCCGACCATCGACGTGAACAGATGGTGCCAGCTGCGGCAGACGTCGAGTTCGGTCTTCACCCACGACAGCGGGTCGTTGGCATAGTGGCGCCAGTAGTCGCCCGGCACGTTGATGCCCGGTACCGCCGGAATCCAGCTTTCCTCGAGCCACAGCATGGGGTCGTGGTGCTTGCCGTGTTTCTGCGCGAGCTTCCGGATTTCCGGATCGTCGAGGGCCAAGAGGCGGCCGTCGTCAATGACCGGCTCGTTGTCGGCCATGTAGGTCGGGAAGTAGAGGTGCAGGTGCCAATGCCCGACCTTGAGGCCTTCGCGCGCCGCGCGCCGCTCGTCCATCGAGGAGATGATGGTGCCGAAGCCGATGTGGATGACTCCCGAGCGCACGCGCTCGTAGAGGCAGTTGACGAAGCCCGACGGGAAGTCCTTGCGCGGCCGGTGGATGTGCGGATTGGTTCCGATCGAGGCTTCCCACCAGTGCATGATGCCGGGCCCGGGCATGCCCGGATACTGCTGGTCGGCGGTCTCGGCCATGAGCTTGCGCAGCTTGTCGCCGAACTCGCCGCCCTCGTTGATCTGCACGACCTTCGAGTCGCGGATGATGAGCTGGGTCCAGTCGACCGGCGCGATGTGGTTGGTGGTGCCGGCGATGACGCCGTTGCCGTCTTCCTTGCCGGGCAGGAAAATCCACGGCCGGCCGGTGATGTGGCCGGGAAGGTAGGTCTTGGCGAAGTGCGGGTTGTCGGACCAGGTCTGGTTGATCAGGTCCCAGTTGTAGTTCTCGCGGTTGCGGTCGTAGTACTCGGCGTGATTGGTGAACTCGATGTCGGTGCCTTCCGGATCGGTGATGCGCACGCGTTTTGCGTTGCGTACCCGCTTCCAGGTCCACTCGTCGATCGCCTTCAGGAGTTCGTAGGGCATGGCGTGGGCGGGAGAGGCGAGAATCTCCGGCGTGATGAACGGCATGCGCTGGATCTTGACGTGGTCGTCGACCAGGATCGGCCCGCCGTAACCCCACAACAGCTTGTCGTAGTTCTGGTCCTTGGCGATCTTGTCCCACTGGTCCATCCACTCGGCCAGTTCCTTGGTCCGGTAGAGGTAGTAATCGACCTCGTCGGCGCCGACCCACTGCGGGATCGGGCCCTTCTCGACGCGCATGATCTCGTACTTGCAGCCGTACTTCTCGAGAATCTTCTTGCAGGCGTCGACCACCATTTCGTCGTGCCAGTTGTCGACACGGAGCAGCACGCGTTCGCCCGGCTGCAGGTCCCAGCAGGCATGGAGACCCTGGTTGTAGGGGCGCTTGGCGACCTGCTCCAGGTACGGCACCAGCGCTTCGGCGCTGCCGACCTCGATGTAGGGCGGGCAGCGCGGCTTGCGCTTGCCGAGCAGCGGGGGCTCGTCATAGTGCGGTTTGATGACGTTATGCGGCTTGTCGATGATGTTCATGTCGGCCTCCCGATGCGCGGGGCTAATTGCGCGTGCGCTGAATTGAAGCATCACCGGGCCGCTCTGGCAACGCGGTTGCACGCGGCGCGGGCGGTTCATCAACATTCGGTGATCTGCCCGGTTCGCCGTTCTCGGTCGCATGGGCGGGCGCTATCATTAAGAAAATCAAGGAGACATCGACAATGACCGTCCGAAACCTGTTCGCCTGTCTGGCCGTCGCCATCGTCGCGTTGACCGCAGCCCCGGCCCTCCATGCCGCTGGTTCCGAGCCGCCGGCCGGCGGCGAAAGCGACGTCCTCACCCGCGCGCGCGAGTTGATCAAGGAAAAGGACTACAAGGGTGCCATCCCGCTGCTCAACATGACGGTCGCCGAACAGCCCAAGAACGCAGACGCCTTCAACTGGCTCGGCTATGGCCTGCGCAAGAGCGGCGACTTCAAGGCCGCCGAGGGCGCCTACATGAAGGCGCTGGCGATCGAGCCCAAGCACAAGGGCGCGCTCGAATACCTGGGCGAGCTCTACGTCGAGACCAAGCGCCCGGAAAAGGCGCGCGAGATACTTGCCCGGCTGCAGGCGGCCTGCCCCGGCGGCTGCGAGGAACTCGACGATCTCAAGAAGGCGCTCGGCGCCGCAAACTGACGGCGCGAGCGGACGGCCGTTGCCGCCTCGGCGTTGACAAATAACCTCCCTCGTCCATCGTGTCGTAGGGAGGCACCCGGAAATGGCAGCGACGCTCGAAACCTTACCATTTGGCCCGGCCGAATACGCCACGCGCGCGGCGAAGGCGCAGCGCGCCATGGCCGAGCAGGGTATCGATCTCCTGGTCGTCACCGACCCTTCCAACATGGCCTGGCTCACCGGTTACGACGGCTGGTCGTTTTATACTCACCAATGCGTGCTGCTGCCGGCCGAGGGCGAGCCGATCTGGTGGGGCCGCGCCATGGACGCCGCCGGCGCCAAGCGCACGGTCTACATGGCCGACGATCGGATCCAAGGCTACCCCGACCACTACGTCATGAATCCGCCGTTGCACGCCATGGAACATTTGGCCGGGACGATTGCCGAGCGCGGCTGGTCGAAGGCCGCCATCGGCGTCGAGATGGACAACTACTATTATTCCGCCGCCGCCCACGCGACACTGACCCGTCACCTTCCCGATGCCCGTTTTCAGGACGCCACCGGCCTGGTCAACTGGCAGCGCGCGATCAAGTCGGAAGGCGAGCTCGAATTCATGCGCCGTGCCGGGCGTATCGTCGAGCAGATGCACGCGCGCATTCTGGAAAAGGTCGAGCCCGGGCTCCGCAAGAACGAACTGGTCGCCGAGATACTGCATGCCGGCGCTTTCGGCACGGACGAATTCGGCGGCGACTATCCGGCCATTCTGCCGATGCTGCCGTCGGGCGCCGACGCCAGCGCCGCGCACCTCACCTGGGACGACAAGCCGATGCGGCCGAACGAGGCGACCTTCTTCGAGATCGCCGGTGCCTACCGGCGCTATCACTGCCCGCTCTGCCGCACGGTCTATCTCGGTAAGCCGCCGGCGGCGCTGATCGAGGCCGAGAAGGCGGTACTCGAAGGTCTCGCCGCCGGGCTCGAAAAGGCGCGCGCCGGCAATACCTGCGAGGACGTCGCCGGTGCCTTCTTCGCGGTGCTCCGGAAGCACGGCATCGAGAAGAACTCACGCACCGGCTATCCCATCGGCATCAGCTATCCGCCCGACTGGGGCGAGCGCACCATGAGCTTCCGCATGGGCGACACGTCCGTGTTGGAGCCGAACATGACCTTCCATTTCATGACCGGGCTCTGGATGGACGACTGGGGGCTGGAGATCACCGAGAGCATCGTCATCACCGACGGCGCGCCGGAATTCCTGGCCGATGTGCCGCGCAAGCTGTTCGTGAAAGACTGATCCGGTGAGCGCGTCCAGAAATCCCATCGCCGCCACCGTCGATTTCGAGACAGACGGCATCCAACACGGCTTCCTGAAGCTGCCGCATTCGACCGATGCGTCGGCATGGGGTGCCGTAATGATCCCGATCATGGTGGCCAAGCGCGGGCAAGGTCCGACGGCGCTCTTGACCGGCGCCAACCACGGCGACGAGTACGAGGGGCCGATCGCGCTCTTAGATCTCGCCCGTCATCTCGATATCGCCCGGGTCACCGGGCGCATCATCGCGGTGCCGTTCATGAACCAGCCGGCCTTCGCCGCCGGCCGGCGTACGTCGCCCTTGGACGGCGGCAACATGAACCGCATCTTTCCGGGCCGCGCCAACGGCACGCCGACGGAGAAGATCGCGGACTATTTCCAATATGTGTTGCTGCCCATGGCCGATATCGTGCTCGACATCCATTCCGGCGGGCGCACGCTCGAGTTCCTGCCCTTCGCCGCTGCCCACGAACTCGACGATGCCGAGCAGCAGGCACGGTCCGTCGCCGCCATGACCGCCTTCAACGCGCCCTATTCGCTGATGATGCGCGAGCTCGACGCTGCCGGCATGTACGACACAGCCGCCGAAACCCAGGGTAAGACCTTCGTCACCACCGAGCTCGGCGGCGGCGGCACCACCACCGCCAAGACCATCGCCATCGCCAAGCGCGGCGTCGCCAACCTGTTGATGCACGCCGGCATCCTGGCCGGCACGCCGGTGCTGGCGCCGAGCACGCGGCTCACCATGCCGGGCGACGAATGCTTCGTCACCGCCGAGCGTGCCGGACTGGTCGAATTCTGCGCCGATCTCGGCGACAGCGTCGCCGTCGGCGATGTGGTCGCGCGCGTGCACGACGCATCGCGAACCGACGCCGGCGCCAGGGACTACGTCGCGCTGAGGGCCGGCATCGTCGCCGGCCGCCATTTCCCAGGCCTGGTGCAGGCCGGCGACACGCTGATGGTGATCGCCCGGCCGGAGGCAGGCTAAGGCTTCAGACCTGCCAGAGTTCGGGCCGGCTCAGGGTGTCGGCGCAACGCACCCGACCGATGACTTTTCCGAGCAGGCCGTCACGCAACGCCGCGACCATCCAGGCATCGGCGAATTCCGGCTGGATCGGATAGGGGGCGTCGAGACCGTGCGGCGCCGCGGCCTCGAAACCGACGCGGCGGTAATAGGCCGGGTCGCCGAACACGAAAACCAGACCCGTGTCGGATTGCCGCAGCCGCCGCAGGCCGTCTTCGACCAGCGCGGTGCCGATACCGCCCCGGTGACGATCCGGCATTACTGCCAGCGGTGCCAGGATGGCGGCGGGCGATCCGGTGGCCGAGACTGCGGTGAACAGGACATGGCCAACGATTTCGCCACTATCTTCCACTACCAGGGAGAGCCAGGGCCGGGCACTCGGATCGGCCAGCAGGGCGCGCACAAGCGAAGCCTCGTCGGCGTGGCCGAAAGCGGCTTCGTGCGTCCGGGCAATGGACGGCAGATCGTCTTCGGTGGCGGTTCGAATGTTCATGGCACCGAAAAACACCCCAAACCGCGCGCCGTCGCAATAGTTTTGCCGATGGCGGCGTTATGAGACCTATATAGCTCTTGGATTCCTCCAGGGCTTGCTCTACATTGGCGCCTCGGTCGCCGGACCCGCCCTGGGGGGACGGTTCCAATGGCGGCTCGACAGGGAGGACTCACCGTGCGACTGACGCGCCTCGCCGATGCGCTGACCGATGGCGAAGATGCCGGACACGTTCGCGTGCCCAAGTATCTCAGGCTTTCGGAGGAGATCGCCCATGCCATCGACACCGGCGAATTGCGGGCAGGGGACCGGTTGCCCGGTGAGTCCGAACTGGCCGAGCACCTGCCTGCCAGCCTTGGCACCATTCAAAAGGCGCTGGGCCACTTGGCCGAACGCGGCATCGTGGTGCGCCGGCACGGCGCCGGCACCTTCGTCGCCGCGCCGCCCAACCAACTGCACGAGCTCTGGCACTTCCGCTTCCTCGCCGATGACGGCGTCACGGTGCTGCCGGTGTTCACCCGCGTCACCCATGTCGGCCGCGTCGACGACGCCGGCCCGTGGGTCGATTTCCTCGGCGGCGGCGACGGGCTTGTCCGCATCGACCGAGAGGTCGACGTCAATCACGAGTTCAAGATGGCCAGCCGGGTGTTCCTATCCGCCGGCCGCTTCGGCGCGCTGGCGCGGGTCCGATCGTCCAGCTTGGATAACACCAACATCCGCCGCGTGCTGCGCGAGCGTTTCGACGCGCCGACATCGCGCGTGGTCGAACAGCTCGGCGCCGAGACCATGCCAGGCGACGTTTGCCAGCTATTGGAGTTGGCGCCCGGCACGGTCGGCATGGTGCTGCACATCCTCGGTCACGGCTTCAAGGACGAACCCTTGAGCTATCAACTTGTTTACGCGCCGCCCGACGCCCGGCGCCTCGAAATCCGGCCACGCAATCCGTAGCCGCAAGAAGTCCACTCAGGGAGACCATATAAATGCCGCATTCGACATACCTACCGCACCGCATGGGTCACGCCGAGGTCAGTCCGACCGGCGCCTTCGAGGCGGGCTCCTACCAGGAGTTCACGCTCACCTACACCGCCGGCTACTTCGGCATCGACGACACCGGGTCGTTGAAGATCGTGCACCGCTTCGCCTCCGACATGGGCCGGCCGCAGTTCGACAATCCGAAGGCGCCCAACTACACCACGGTGGAAGCGTCGAACGGCGCCATCCTGCATGTCGAATACGACATGAAGCGCAACATTCGGCCCTGGGACAAGACGCTCTACATCAAGGTGGTGCGCGGCTTCCTGCGCGAGGGCGAGCAGATCATCGTGCGCTTCGGCGACCGCCGCCAGGGGTCACCCGGCATCCGCATCCAGACCTTCTGCGAACACACCTTCGAATTCCGCGTGCTGGTCGACGCCATCGCCACCTACAACTACGTCGAATTGCCGAAACAGCCGGAAATCGCCATCGTCCCGGGTGCGCCGGCGATCTACAAGGCGATCATGCCGACAGGTTTGCGCGTCGGCGACAAGTTCAAGCTCCGCATGAAGGGCGAGGACAAGTGGGGCAACCCGTCCGACCAGTGCACCGCCACCTTCAAACTGAAAGCCTCGAAACCGGTCCAGGGCCTGCCCGCGAGCGTCACTTTCAAGAAGGGCGAATTCGCCGCCATCGTCGACGGGCTCTCGGTCGCCGAGCCCGGCGATCTCACCATCGATCTCGTGGACGACAAGGGCAACGTGGTCTGCACGTCGAACCCGATGCGGGTGACGACGGAGGCCGCGCTGCTGCCCTACTGGGGCGATCTGCACGGCCAGTCGGAAGAAACCATCGGCACCAACTCGGCGCGCGACTTCTATGAGTTCGCCCGCGACAAGGCGTTCCTCGACGTCTGCGTCCACCAGGGCAACGACTTCCAGATCACCACGCCGTTCTGGGAGCACCTGAACGAACTCTCCAAGGAATTCACCGTCAACGGTGAATTCGTCGTCTTCCCGGGCTGGGAATGGTCCGGCAACACCGGCCTCGGCGGCGACCGCAACGTGCTGCACATGAAGGAAGGCCGCCAGATTCACCGTTCCTCGCACGCGCTGGTCGACGATCTCTCCGACGTCGACAGCGACGCCAATTCGGCCGACGACCTGTTCGAGGCGTTGAAGGACGAAGACTGTACCGTCTTCGCCCACATCGGCGGACGCTACGCCGACATCAAGATCGCTCACGACCAGCGCATCGAACGCTCGGTCGAGGTGCATTCCGCCTGGGGCACCTTCGAGTGGCTGGTGCAGGACGCCTTCGAGCAGGGCTACCGCGTCGGCATCGTCTCCAACTCGGACGGCCACAAGGGCCGGCCCGGCGCCAGCCACCCCGGCTCGACCAAGTTCGGCGCCTACGGCGGCCTCACCTGCAACATGTCGCCCGAGTTCAGCCGCGCCGGCATCATGCATGCCATGCGCAAGCGCCATCACTACGGCACCACCGGCAACCGCATGATCCTGGATACCCGCGTCAGGTTCGACAACAAGGCGGACCTCTATTCCGACGATCCGAACCTGGGCGACGTCACCTCCGAGAAGGTCTCGGAAGCGATGATGGGCGACATCCTGAAAACCGGCGACGGCGAGATCACCTTCATGATCGACGTCCATGCCTCGGCCCCGATCGAGCGCATCGATATCCGCAACGGCTTGGATACCGAGGAAATCTGGCGGCCCTACTTTGCGTCGGACGGGGGCGGCCGAACCGGCGTCTTGTGGGTTGGTCCCTCGTCCGGCGCCCGCGGCCCCGAGACGGTGTGGGACGGTTTCGCCGAACTCACCGACAACGCCTTCGAGCGGCTCCACCCGATCAACCGCTACAATCTGGACAAGCCGTTCGATCACGTCGCGCCCGAGCGGCTCGAGTGGCAGGCGCTGACCACCGGCGGCTTCGGCGGCTTCGACGCCTGGCTCAAGGACCCGCACAAGGGCACGCTGAAGATCGATACCGCGCTGGTGAAGCAGGAAATCGCCGTCGAATCGATCGGCCGCGACGAGATGATCTTCGCCAACGGCGGCATCGACCGGCGCATCCGCATCTTCCGGCTGCCCGACGAGAACACGCAAAAGGTCGCCAAGCTGGAACGCCGGCTCAAGGTGCATCCCGACCGCGACAACGCCTACTACGTCCGCATCACCCAGGAGGACGGCCACTTCATCTGGTCGAGCCCCGTTTATGTGTTCAAGTGAGGGGTAACGAGAGATGAAGCTTAACGATTACGAAGAGGCGCTGCTCGCCGGCAAGTTCGGCGAACCCCGGCGCCAGGCCATGGCCCGCATCGTCGAGATCGGGCGGTTCTTCGACGCCGCCGACTGCGTCGAAGTCGCCCAGTCACACATCATGGCCGATACCGAGGCCTTGGGCGAAGCCGGCGTCGAACACCTGGAGGAACTGGCCAAGTTTCCCGAGGCCGATCGCCGGGTGAAGATCCCGACCATCACCGACCCGCGCGGCGCCGATCTGAATGCCTACGAGCGGATCAACCACGACACCTATTATGTCGATCTCGAGCGCCGCGCCATCGCCGCCTTCAGGGCCTTGGGCGTGATGATGACGGATACCTGCATCAACTATCAGACCGTGCTGCCGCCGGTGCTGGGCGAACATCTCGCCATGGGCGATACCGGCGTCGTCATCTACTCGAACTCGGTCCAAGGCGCGCGCACCAACTACGAGGGCGGGCCCGCCGCCTTGGCCGCGGCGCTCACCGGCCGGACCGCGCGCTATGGATTTCACCTGGACGAGAAACGCCGTGGCACGGCGCGCTTCATCCTCGACGAGACGCCGAAAAGCTGGTCCGAATGGGGTGCGCTCGGCGGCATCGTCGGCAACGCCATGGGGTCCTACTTCCAGGTGCCGGTGATCGAGGGTGTCACCGGCACCAAGCCGACCTCCGATGACCTCAAGCACTTCGGCGCGGCGTTGGCGAGCTACGGCTCGACCGCGATGTTCCACATGGTCGGCGTGACGCCGGAAGCACCCGATCTCGCCACCGTCTTCGACGGTCCGCCGCCGGAACCGCGCAAGGTCTCGCGCGCCGATCTGCAGGCGTTCATGAAATCTTACGGCGGCGGCGACGACAGCCTGGACATCGTCGTGTTCGCGGCACCCCAGCTTTCGGTCATCGAACTGGAGAAGCTGGCGATGCTGATGAAAGGCCGCAAGGTGCACGACAAGGTCTCGCTCCTGGTCGCCACCAACCCGGAGAACAAGCATGCCTCCGACCGCTTCGGCTTCACCGAAACCATCGAGAACGCCGGCGGCATCGTGCTCGAAGGTGTCTGCTTCTACCAGATGCACGCCCGCGAACTGGGCGAGGCCAACGGTTGGACGCGGCTGATGACCAACTCGGCCAAGCTCACCAACATCATCGGCGGTTACGGCTACCAGCCGGTGCTGGCCGACATGGAACAATGCGTCGATAGCGCCGTCGCGGGGAGGGTTGTCCGATGAGCGATCTCGTTATCAAAGGTCACGTCGGCATCGGCCCGGCCGTCGAGGCGGAAGCGCTGGTCGCGCACGACAATTTCTCGGCGCGCTACGACCTGGACCGCGTCAAGGGCGTCTTCTCGCGCCCGGCCCACAAGCTCTACGGCGAAAATTACGTCGGCAAGGTGCTGGTCTTGAACATCGCCAAGGGCGGCGTGGCGACGGCCTGGATGCTGCACACCATGAAGGCGCGCGAGATGGCGCCGGCGGCGCTGCTGCTCAACTGGGCCAATCCGATCATCGCCCAGGGCGCGGCCTTCGCCGACTTCCCGCTGATCGATCGCTTCGCGGAAGACATCACCGGCCAGATCGAGTCCGGCGACCGCGTTCGCGTCGATCCGGCGGCGGGCACGGTCACGGTGATCGGCCGGGGCTAATCGATGACCGGGCGGGGGATCGATCATCTCGTGCTGGCGGTACGGGACTTGAGGCTAGGGGCCGCGTTCTACGAGCGCATGGGCTTCACGCTTACGCCCTTGGCCCAGCATCCGTTCGGCACCGGCAACCGGCTGGCGCAACTGCATGGCTGCTTCATCGAGGTGCTCGGCGTCACCCGCCC
>JAYOXJ010000002.1:9692-11814 GCA_038152725.1 Rhodospirillaceae bacterium | reverse complement strand
CCGCCCGGAATTGATAACCGAGGCCGGCCCCGGCGAATTCAGCTTCGGCGCCTACAACCGGGATTTCCTGGTAAACCGCGACGGCTTCTCGATGATCGCGTTCGAGAGCTATGGACCCGAACGTGACCGCAGCCACTTCGAGGCCGCCGGGTTCGAACCGGCCGCACCTTTTTCGTTCGTCCGCATGGCGCTCCAGCCGGACGGATCCGAAGTGGAGATGGGCTTCGACCTGACCTTCGTTCCGCGCCCGGAAGCGCCGGCGGCCGCTGTTTTTACCTGTTCGCATCGACACCGACCGGAACAGTTTTACAAGGCTGCCTACCAAACCCACGCGAACACGGCCCAGCGGATTGATGCCGTCACCATCGAAACCGGTGATCCGGACGGAACCCGCGAATTTCTCACCGAATTCAATGCCGATCCGAAGATGTTCGATGTGGTCGCGGCGGACGTGGCCGGGGAGCGGCTTGCGGGTTATGCCGTGACGGTCGAGGATATGGATGCCGCCCGGCGCGCGCTCAGCGCGGGCGGTGTGGCTTTCGCCGAGGACGGCGATGAATTGACGGTCGGGCCCGAAGACGGGCTCGGCACGCGCATTACGTTTTGCAAGGAGAGCAAACTATGAGCGACGACATGCTCACCGTTTCGGTGTGGCGCGGCGACGGCGAGACCGGACGTTATATCGAATACAAGGTGCCGCGCATGGAGAGCCAGACGGTGCTCGACGTGGTCACCTACATCCAGCGCCGCATCGACCAGACGCTGAGCTACCGCTACGCCTGCCGCGTCGGCATGTGCGGGTCCTGCGCCATGACCGTCAACGGCAAGCCGCGCTGGACCTGCCGAACCCACGTTTCCAAGGTGGCGCCCGAAGGCCGGCTCGAGGTGGCGCCGCTGCGCTCCATGAACGTGGTCAAGGATCTCTCCGTCGAGATGACCGAGTTCTTCGACAAGTGGGCACGCGCCGAAGGCAAGTTCCACCCGACCAAGAGCCGCCACGACGATTTCGACAAGGTTCAGCCGAACGAGCGCAAGCGCAAGATCGCCAGCGCCGGCATCGAATGCATCGGCTGCGCGGTCTGCTATTCGAGCTGCGACATCGTTTCGTGGAAGCCCGATTATCTCGGCCCCGCCGCGCTCAACCGCGCCTGGACGCTGGTCAACGACAGCCGCGACGGCGGGCAGAAGGCGAGGCTCCAGGCCGTCGCCGGCGATGCCGGCTGCCACGCCTGTCATTCGCAGCAGGGTTGCGTCGAGAACTGCCCGAAACACCTGAACCCGACCGCCGCCATCGCCGGCCTCAAGCGCGCCACCGCCTGGGCGGCGCTCAAGGGAGACCTGAAATGAGCGCGCAAGACGATACCTCGGCCGAATTCATGGTCGACGGCGGGCCGCGCGCGCCCAGGCCGGCGACCGAAACACGGCTCTGGCTGGCGCAGCGCTTGAGCGCCATGGTGCTCGGCTTCTGCGTCGTCGTGCACCTGGCCACCATCGTCATCGCCGTGCGCGGCGGTCTCACCGCCGCCGAGATCACGGCGCGTGTCGCCGGCAACCCGCTTTGGGAGGCCTTCTATCTGGTCTTCGTGCTGGCAGTCAGCGTGCATGCGCCGATCGGACTCAGGAGCGTGCTCGCCGAAATGACGGCGCTGCCGCCGAAGCGCGTCGATCTCCTCTGCTTCGTCGTCGCAGCACTTCTCCTTGTGCTCGGCATTCGCGTGGTGATGAAATTCCACGGGCTCGGAGGTGCGGCATGACTGCGCGCCATCACAGCCGGCCCAATTTCTGGGCCTTCGTCGTACACCGGGTCAGCGGCGTGCTGCTGGCGCTGTTCCTGCCGGTGCATTTCCAGGTGCTGGTCATGGCGGTGAAGAACCCCGCGGCCTTCGACAGCTTCACCGCATGGGCGGAAGCGCCGATGGTCAAGCTCGCCGAGACGGTGTTGATCGTGCTCTTGGCCGCGCACCTGACCGGCGGGCTCAGACTGCTCGCCATCGAGTTTCTGCCCTGGCGCGATTGGCAGAAGTCGGTGGTCGCCGTCACCGCCGGCATTAGCCTCGCCCTTGGTCTGGTCTATCTGCTCAATGTCGCCTGATTTTTCCCGCATGCCGTCGCCCGCGGGCGA
>JAYOXJ010000002.1:0-9682 GCA_038152725.1 Rhodospirillaceae bacterium | reverse complement strand
TGTCTCCGGAGGCAATCCCAATGGATAACCTGGCAACCCTTTCAACCGACGTCCTGATCCTGGGATCGGGCGGCGCCGGCCTGTTCGGCGCGCTGCACACGCTCCAGGGCGCGCCCAATCTCGACGTCACCGTCGCGGTCAAGGGCCTCTTGGGCAAGTGCGGCTGCACCCGCATGGTGCAGGGCGGCTACAACGTCGCGCTCGCCGAGGGCGACTCGGCCGAGCGCCATTTCATGGACACCGTCGAGGGCGGCAAGTGGCTCAACAACCAGGAGCTGGCCTGGACGCTGGTGACCGAAGCCCAGGTCCGCATCCGCGAGTTGGAAAACGAACTCGGCTGCTTCTTCGACCGCAACCCGGACGGCACCGTGCACCAGAAGGCCTTCGCCGGGCAGACCTTCGACCGCACCGTGCACAAGGGCGATTTGACCGGCATCGAGATCATCAACCGTCTAGCCGAGCAGGTCTGGGCGCGCGGCATCCGCAAGCTCGAGGACCATCGCGCGGTCGCCCTGATCCGGAGCCGCGACGGCGCCGCCATTTCGGGCGTGTTGATGATCGACATGCGCACCGGCCTCTTCCTGTTCGTCAAGGCCAAGGCCGTGCTGGTCGCCACCGGCGGCGGGCCGACCATGTACAAGTACCACACGCCTTCCGGCGACAAGAGCTGCGACGGTCTCGCCATGTTCCTGCGCCTCGGCCTGCCGCTCCGCGACATGGAGATGGTGCAGTTCCACCCGACCGGACTGGTCGCCGGCAAGGATACCCGCATCACCGGCACCATCATCGAGGAGGGGCTGCGCGGTTTCGGCGGCCATCTGCTCGCCGGCGACAAGCAGCGCTTCATGCACAAGTACGACGACCGGAACGAGCGCGCCACGCGCGACATCGTCAGCCGCGCCATGTTCACCGAGATGCGCGCCGGGAACGTCGGGCCCAACGGCGGGCTCTACATCACCATGAAGCACCTGGACAACAAGGACGTCCGCCGGCTGTTCAAGGGCATGGTCGAGCGCTGCGCCGACTGCGGTTTCGATCTCGTCTCCGGCGACGTCGAGGTGGTGCCGACCGCGCACTACATGATGGGCGGCGTGGTCTTCGCCAAGGATTGCTCGACCGAGCTCAAGGGCCTCTACGCGGCCGGCGAGGATACAGGCGGCGTGCACGGCGCCAATCGGCTCGGCGGCAACGGCGTCGCCAACTCGACGGTGTTCGGCGGGCTGGCCGGCGACGCCATCGCCAAGTACGTGCCCAAGGAAGGTACGTTCCACGAGCCGGACTTGGATGCCATCGCCGCCGCCGTGGCGCATTGCCAGGCGCCCTTCGCCAAGAAACCGGGCGGGCTCGAGGATATCCGCGAAAAACTCTACGAACTGATGTGGGAGGACGCCGGTATCATCCGCGATGCCGCCAGCCTGAAGCGCGCGGTCGCCGGTCTCGACGAGTTGGAGGCCGAACTTGACGCCACCGGCGTCGACGCCACCAACCTCGCCTATGACCTGACCTGGCACGACTGGATGAACATGAAGAACCTGATTTTGGTTAGCCGCGCCGTGATCGCCGCCGCCGAGGCGCGCGAGGACTCGCGAGGCGCACACTTCCGTACCGACTTCCCCGAAACCCGCGACGTCGAGAACTCGCGCTTCACCAAGGTGACGCTGGAAGGCGGCCGGATCAAAATCGATACCGAGGCGGTCGACTTCACCCGCGTGCGTCCGGGCGAGAGCCTGCTTGAGAAGGCCGGCGCGGCTTGAGCCGCTTCCAGGGCAAAACCGCCCTGGTCACCGGCGCCGCCAGCGGCATCGGCCGGGCGGTGGCTGGCCGCCTGATCCGGGAAGGGGCGCGCGTCGCGCTCTGCGACATCGACCGCGCCGGCGGCATCGCCCGGGCGGAGGCCTTGGGCGACGCGGCGCTATTCATCGAACTCGACGTCACCTCGGAAGCGTCGTGGCAGGCGGCCATGGCTGCCACGCTCGACGCCTTCGGCAAGCTCGACGTGCTGGTCAACTCGGCCGGCATCATCCTGTTCAAGTCGATCGAGGATACCTCCCTCGGAGACTGGCGCCGGGTGATGGCGGTCAACCTCGACGGCACGTTCCTCGGCTGCCGCTTCGCCGTCGAAGCGATGAAGCGCACCGGCGGCGGTGCCATCGTCAACATGTCGTCGGTGTCGGGGCTGGTCGGCGGTGCCAAGCTCGCCGCCTACAATGCGTCGAAGGGCGGCGTGCGCCTGTTGACCAAGTCGGTGGCGCTGCACTGCGCGAACAAGGGTTATGGCATTCGCTGCAATTCGGTGCATCCGAGTTTCACGGAGACGCCGATGCTCGACGATATCGCCGCCGGCACGCGCGAGCCCCGGAAAGCGCGCGATGTGATGGCCGGACAGGTGCCGCTCGGCCGGATCGCCGAGGCCGAGGAGATCGCCGCCATGATCGCCTATATCGCCTCCGACGAGGCCGCTTTCGCCACCGGCGCGGAATTCGTCATCGACGGCGGGCTCACCGCCTGAAGTCTGGGTTTTCCGGACGTTTCTCAGGGCAGTCATCTTGCGGCATGTAATCTTATTGCGGGCCGGCGCACTGCCCAACTAAGCTGAAACCTCGGACCAGGAGGACGCCATGCCCCACCGCACGCTCCGCCAGATCGTCGGCCAACAGAAGCTCCTGCACGTCTAGCCGGAAACCAACGTGCTCGACGCCGCGCGCCAGATGGCCGACCGCCACGTCGCCGCGATGCTGGTCACCGAGCAGGGAAAGCTTGCCGGCATCTTCACCGAGCGCGACCTGCTGCGCCGCGTCGTCATCGCCGGCCTGGCACCGGAGGCGACGCGCATCGGCGACGTGATGTCGCCGCACCCGATCGCCATCGGCGCCGATCAATCGGGCACCGAGGCGCTCCGCATCATGGCCGAGGCCGGCGTCCGCCACCTCATCGTCGAGGGCTGCGGCGAGGACGGTTTCGCCATCCTCTCGATGCGCGACTTCATGTCCGGCGAGGTGGCCGAGGCCGAGCGCGAGATCAACTTCCAGCGAAAGCTCTGGGAAGACTTGTAGGCTTAGGCGGCGCAGCCCAAGGGTTGCAGGTTGACGCCCCGGAAATCGGCCCAGGCGCTGCCCAATTTTTCCATCTCTTCGTCGCTGAGGAACCTGCCAGCCAGGTGGAAAAGGATGCCTTCCTCCTTGGCGAAGTGACCGATGCTTATCTCGATCAACGCCTCCACCTGGCGGTGCAGCATCCCCGGTTCGTCGGTATCGGCGATGAGCGCGATCAGTTCCTCGATCTGACGGTGTTCCGCCTCCATCACGGCGATCGGGCCGAGCGGGCCGAGGTGCGGACGTAGCGCCGGGAACAGGGTTGCTTCCTCGACTTCTGCATGGGACGCGAGGGTTTTGGCCAGCGCATGGGCCAGCGCCGGCACCTGATCGGGCGCGTTCACCGTGGCGTCCGAGATTTGATCGAAAAGCGTATAGAAGAGGCCGTGTTCACCCAGAAGTGCGTCGGTGACTCGCATGGCGGTTGCTCCCGTCCAATTTGACCAGTTGGAGCAATCGTATCCCCGGCGGCGAAGCGGCCTTTGACTTCAGTCAAACCGCCCGGTGTGAGCGTCGATTATTTGTTTGACGGCGCGATGGCGGATTATTTGTTCGACGCGGCGATGGTCGCGATTGCGGCGGCGGCGAGACGCGCTTCCGGCGGATCGGCGCGCGACGTCAGCACGATCGGCACGCGCGCACCCAGCACCACGCCGGCGGCGACGCCGCTCATGAAATAGACCATCATCTTGAACAGCCCGTTGCCCATCTCAATGTTGGGTACCACCAGAATGTCGGCGTTGCCGGCGACCGGACTGTCGATGCCCTTGAGCTTGGCGGCGGCCGGCGAGATCGCGTTGTCGAAGGCGAACGGGCCATCGACGTGAGCGCCGGTGACTTCGCCGTTGTTGGCGCGCTTGACAACCTCGGCCGCCTCGACGCTCGACGGCATGGCGTGCAGCACCGACTCGGTGCCCGATAGCATGGCGACGTGCGGATGCGCGTTGCCGAGCGCATGGGCGAGGGAGACGGCGTTGTTGACGATGTCGAGCTTGGTGCCGACATCGGGGGTGACGTTGACGGCGCCGTCGGTGATCAGCAGCACGCGCTCCGAGCCCGGCACGGTCATGTGGAAGACGTGCGAGAGGCGCCGGCCGGTGCGAAGCCCGAGTTCGCGATTGACCACCGCCTTCATCAACGAGTCGGTATGGACGTGGCCCTTCATCAGCGCCGCGACCTCGTTCGCCTTGGCCAGCGCGACGGCGGCGGCGGGCGCCTTGTCCTCGCCGGCGGCGTCGACGATCTCGATGCCGGAAAGATCCCAGCCGGTCTCCCTGGCGATGGCGCGGATCAACTCGGCGTCGCCGACCAGCACCGGATCGATCAGGCCGGCTTCCGCCGCCTGGCGGGCACTTTCCAGCGCCACCGCGTTGTCGGCGCCGGCCACCGCCATGCGCACGCGGTCGAGCGCGCCGGCTTTCTCCATCAGATAGGCGGGGACCTCGAACGGCGCCTCGCTCAGCATGGTGATTTGTCCTTGTTACTGCCCGGACAACAATAGGGCCGGATGGATTTGGCGTCCATCCGGCCCCGTTGTCGTGTTCGGGCGCTTAAGTTCAGGCGCCCGGCTGCGGGCGCATGTCGCCGGGATTGATGCCGGCAACTTCGACCGGCGCCTTCATGGCGTCGCGGCGGAACGGCTCGCCCAGTTCCTGGTTGAGGATGACTTCGATGAAGGTGGTGACCTTCTTCTCCATCTGGTCCTTCACCGCCTGCGCCAGTGCGTCGGTGAGCTGCTGCATCGACGTCACCTGCACGCCCTTGAGGCCGCAGGCGTCGGCGATCTTGGCGTAGTGGACGTCGAGGTCGAGCTCGGTGCCGACGAAGTTGTCCTGGTACCAGAGCGTGGTGTTGCGCTTCTCCGCTCCCCACTGGTAGTTGCGGAAGATGATCATGGTGATCGCCGGCCATTCCTCGCGGCCGCAGGCGGTCATTTCGTTCATCGAGATGCCGAAGGCGCCGTCGCCGGCGAAGCCGACCACCGGCGTGTCGGGGTTGGCGATCTTGGCGCCGCAGATCGACGGGAAGCCGTAGCCGCAGGGGCCGAACAGACCGGGTGCGAGATACTTGCGGCCCTGCTCGAAGGTCGGGTAGGCGTTGCCGATGGCGCAGTTGTTGCCGATGTCGGACGAGATGATGGCGTCCTTCGGCAGCGAAGCCTGGATCGCGCGCCAGGCCATGCGCGGGCTCATGCGCTCGGGGTGCTTGCCGCGCGCGCGCTCGTTCCAGGTGGTGCCCGGATCGTCGTCCTCGTGATCCATCGAGGAAAGCTCCTGGCTCCAGCGCGACTTGGTCGTGGAGATCAGGTTCTCGCGGTCCTTGCGGCCCGAGTTGCCGGCGTCGGCGGCGAGTGCGGTGAGCAATTGCTCGGCGACCAGCTTGGCGTCACCCTGGATGGCGACGTCGACCTTCTTGGTGAGGCCGATGCGCTCGGCCTTGAGGTCGATCTGGATGATCTTGGCGGTCTTCGGCCAGTAGTCGATGCCGTAGCCGGGCAGCGTCGAGAATGGGTTCAAGCGGGTGCCGAGCGCCAGTACCACGTCGGCCTTGGAAATCAGTTCCATCGCCGCCTTGGAGCCGTTGTAGCCCAACGGGCCGGCGAACAGCGGATGCGAGCCCGGGAAGGCGTCGTTGTGCTGGTAGTTGCAGCAGACCGGCGCCGAAAGCCGCTCGGCCAACTGCTTGGTGGCCTCGATGCCGCCCGACAGGATCACGCCGGCACCGTTCAGGATGACCGGGAACTTGGCTTCGGAGAGCAGCTTGGCTGCGTCGGCAATCGCCTGCGCACCGCCGGCCGGACGCTCGATGACGATCGGCTTCGGCAGTTCGATGTCGATGATCTGCGTCCAGAAGTCGCGCGGCACGTTGATCTGGGCCGGGCCGGAGCGGCGCCAGGCCTCGGTGATGACGCGGTTGAGGACCTCGGCGATGCGGGTCGGGTCGCGCACTTCTTCCTGGTAGCAGACCATGTCGGCGAACAGCGCCATCTGCGGAATTTCCTGGAAGCCGCCCTGGCCGATGGTCTTGTTGGCGGCCTGCGGTGTCACCAGCAGCAGCGGCGTGTGGTTCCAGAACGCGGTCTTCACCGGGGTGACGAAGTTGGTGATGCCGGGGCCGTTCTGGGCGACCATCATCGACATCTTGCCCGAGGAGCGCGTGAAGCCGTCGGCCATCATGCCGGCGTTGCACTCGTGCGCGCAGTCCCAAAAGGTGATTCCGGCCTTCGGAAACAGATCCGAAATCGGCATCATGGCCGAGCCGATAATGCCGAAGGCATGCTCGATCCCGTGCATCTGGAGGACCTTAACGAAGGCCTCTTCTGTATTCATCTTGGTCATTTCGACTTCCTCCACTTGGACGCACGGGATTTCCGCGCGAAAATCTCAATAATGGGACATGACATAGGCATTAATGAAAAACGTGCCTATGAAGCATAGGACTCCCCCAGCCGTCAAGTGCGATATAACGAAAAATTGGCACCTTTGTCCAAATTTTCGAGATATTGCACGTTTTCTTCCGTCTTTCTCGTCGTTACCCGTCAGGCGCCGAGCAGCGCCTTCGGTGCAACGTAATCGTAACCCAGGTCGTCCGCCACCGCCTTGTAGGTGACCTTGCCGCCGCAGACGTTGAGCCCGTTCATCAGGTGCGGGTTGTCGAGCAGCGCCTGCTTGTAGCCCTTGTCGGCGAGCGCCAGGGTGAAGGGCAGGGTAACGTTGTTGAGCGCGTAGGTCGAGGTGTGCGACACCGCGCCCGGCATGTTGGCGACACAATAATGCACGACGTCGTCGACCACATAAGTCGGATCGGCATGGGTGGTCGCCTTCGAGGTTTCGGCGCAGCCGCCTTGGTCGATGGCGACGTCGACGATCACCGAACCCGGCTTCATGCGCCGGACCATATCGCGGGTGACCAGCTTCGGCGCCTCGGCGCCCGGCAACAGCACGGCGCCAATCACCAGATCGGCGGCGAGCACTTCTTCTTCCAGCGCCAGCTGCGTCGAGTAGACGGTCTTGATCGACTGGCCGAAGCGCACCACCAGTGCCCGCATGATGTTGACGCTGCGGTCCAGGATGGTGACGTCGGCGCCCATGCCGACGGCCATGTAGGCGGCGTTCTCACCGACCACGCCGCCGCCGATGATGACCACCTTGGCTGGCTTCACGCCGGGCACGCCGGCGAGCAGCATGCCGCGGCCGCCGGCCTCGCGCTCCAGGCAGTGCGCGCCGGCCTGGATCGACATGCGTCCTGCCACCTGCGACATCGGCGCCAATAGCGGCAGGCCGCCCTGCGCATCGGTGACGGTCTCGTAGGCGATGCAGACGGCGCCGCTGGCGACCAGGTCCTTGGTCTGTTCCGGATCGGGCGCCAGGTGCAGGTAGGTGAACAGGATCTGGCCTTCGCGCAACATCTTGCGCTCGCCCGCCTGCGGTTCCTTGACCTTGACGATCATGTCGGCGGCGGCGAACACCTCCTTGGCCGAGCCGACCACCTTCGCGCCGGCGGCGACGTAGTCGTCGTCCGAGGCGTTGATGCCGACGCCGGCATTGGTCTCCACCATCACCGCGTGGCCGTGATGGACCGCTTCGCGCACGCTCGTCGGCGTCATGCCGACGCGGTATTCGTGGTTCTTGATCTCCTTGGGAACACCGATTTTCATGTCGCTTCCTTCCGTTCCGATGGCGCGCCGGCCGTATCCCCTGCGGCGCGCCCGAGTGAGCATCCGATAGCGTGTCTTACGGCGCGCGCTGGCCTCACGGTAGGTCCAGTTAACTCAAATCGGCGGCACCAGGAGAGCAGTGCGCAGGTGCGGAATTGCGCGCATCGGTGGTCCCATTAATTTTTAACCGTTGGCCCTATGTTACGTAATTGTGTTAGCGTTTCACTGCTTCGGCGCTGCAGCATTGCGCCAACGTGCGAGAAATCGCCCAACAACGAGAAGCAAAGGCCGCCCTACAAGCGGCCGCGTAAACAACAAAACGCGTCTCACATTTCGGAGGATACCAATGAAAAAATTCGTGTTGGCGGCAGTTGCCGCCGTCGCCATGGCCGCGGGTTCAGCCAACGCGGCCGACGTGAAGATCGGCTATCAGCTGACCTACACGCCCTGGAAGATCAACATGGAGAAGCTGGCCAAGGAAGGCTTGGGCGGCAAGAGCATCGAGTTCTTCAAGTTCACGTCCGGCACCGAGGTCATCAACGCCATGGCGTCCGGCTCGATCGACATTTCCCTGAACGGCTCGTCGCCGACCGCCGCCGGCTTCAGCCGCGGCGTCGACATGCAGGTGATCTACATCTACGACAACATCAACGACGCCGAAGCGCTGGTGGTCAACGACAAGATCACCGCGCCGCAGGACCTGAAGGGCAAGACCATCGCCGTGCCGTTCGGCTCCACCACCCACTTCCACATGATGTTCGCGCTCGACCAGTTCGGCCTCACCGGCAAACAGGTGAAGGTCATCGACATGTCGCCGCCGGACATGGTCGCGGCCTGGACCCGCGGCGACATCGACGGTGGCTTCGTGTGGGATCCGGCGCTCGGCAAGATGAAGGCCAAGGGCCGCGTGCTGCTCACCTCTGGTGACCTCTCCAACTGGGGCAAGGCCACCTTCGACGCCATGGTCGCGCGCAAGGGCTTCACCGACAAGAACCCGAAGTTCGCCTGCCAGTGGGTCAAGATGGTCGCCGACGCGGACGAAGACTACCGCAAGAACCCGGCCACCTTCGGTCCGGGCACGGCCAAGGCCAAGGCCATCGCCAAGGCGGTCTCCGGCCAGGAAGCCGAAGTCGGCGGTGTGCTCGCGCTCTATGACTTCCCGACCCTCGACCAGCAGGCGTCAGCCACCTGGCTCGGTGGCGGCGTCGCCAACGCGCTCAAGGCCGCGTCCGAGTTCCTGAAAGGCCAGGGCAAGCTCGACAAGGTGCTGAAGGACTACTCCGGCTCCGCCACCGACAAGTTCGTCAAGATGGCGAAGAGCGGTTGCTGATCCGTTGAATATCGGGATCCCGGGCCGGCAACGGCCCGGGATTTCGAACGACTCCCCAACCCACGGACGGGAGGTACGGGCGCCATGGCACCGATCCTGAATCTCACCGACGTCTGCATGGTGTTTCCGAGCGCCATGGGAGGCGAGAACGTAGTCGCCCTCGAAAATGTAAACCTGCAATTCCAGCCGGAAGAGTTCGTCGTCGCGCTCGGCGCGTCCGGTTGCGGCAAGACGACGCTGCTCAATCTCCTCGCCGGGTTCCTGCGGCCGACATCGGGCACCATCAAACTGCACGATACGCCGGTCTCCGGCCCCGGCCGAGACCGCGGCGTGGTGTTCCAGAAGCATGCGCTCTTTCCCTGGCTCAACGTCGTCGAGAACGTCGCGTTCGGGCTCAAGCTGCAGGGCATGTCCGAGCGCGAGCGCACGGAGATCGCCAAGGAAAATCTCAACCTGGTGGGCCTCGGCTCGTTCCTGACCCATCCGATCTACCAGCTTTCGGGCGGCATGCAGCAGCGCGTCGGCCTGGCCCGCGCGCTCACCTCCGAGCCCGAAATCCTGCTCATGGACGAGCCGCTTGGTGCGCTCGACGCGTTCACCCGC
>JAYOXJ010000001.1:0-39681 GCA_038152725.1 Rhodospirillaceae bacterium | reverse complement strand
CGATCAGCCCCAGATGTCGGTGCTGATGGAGCGGTACCAGCCGTCGGCGTAGAGCGCTTCTTGCTGATGGAACTCATCGCTGGCCCCGGTCGGGCTGAGTCCGCCGGCGCCCTTGACGGCGACGATCTTGCCGTCCTGGACGTTATAGACGGCGGCGATGGATATACCGTACTCCGGCCCCACCAGGCTGTAGCAGGTATTGACGAACTTCGGCGTTCCCGGCGTCTCGCCCTTGAGCAGCGCGGCGATGGCCGCGGCGGTGACTTTCGCCTGGGTCGAGGCGGAGAAGCCCGACTTCGGCATCGGCGCCGCGATCGAGGCGTCGCCGATCACGTGCACCCCCTTCTGCAGGGTCGACTCGAAGGTACGCTGATCGACCGGACACCAGCCGGTCTGGTCGGCGAGGCCCGAATTCGCGGCGATGGCCGCGGCCTTTTGTGCCGGGATCAGGTTGATGACGTCGCCCTTGTATTCGCCGAAGTCGGTGTACAGCGTCTTCTGGGCGGCGTTGACGCGGCGCACCACACCGTCGTTGTCGATGTTCTTGTACTCGATCATTCCCGGATAAAGCTTGGCCCAGCCTTCCTTGAACAGGCCCTGCTTGGAGAACGACTTCTTCGGATCGAGCACCAGGATTTTCGATTTCGGCTTGTGCGTCTTGAAAAAGTTGGCGATCAGGCTGATGCGCTCGCCCGGCCCCGGCGGACAGCGGAACGGGTTGGGCGGTGCGACCATGACGAAGACGCCGCCGTCCGGCATGACCTGCAACTGGTTCTTGAGCAGCACGGTCTGCGGACCGGCCTTCCATGCGTGCGGGATGCGGGTGGTGATCTCTTCGGTCGAGCCTTCGATGGCACCCCAGCGGAAGTCGATGCCCGGCGATACGATGCAGCGGTCGAAGGGCAGCGTGGCGCCTTGCGCGAGGCGCACCTGGCGCTTCGCCCCATCGACGCTGACCGCAAGGTCATGCACGACCTTGACGCCTTGTGCCTTTAGCGCGTTGTAGTTCTGGGTGATGAACGACATCGGGTTGAGCCCACCGATCACCGTGTTGGAGAACGGGCAAGTGATGAACTGCGTGTTCGGCTCGACCAGGGTCACGTCGATGGACTTGTCGAACCGCTTCAAGTATTTGGCCGCTGTCGCGCCGCCGAACCCGCCGCCGATGACGACCACCTTGGCGCCCGCCGCGCGGACAATGCCCGGTGCGGCCAGCGTGGCCGCCGCGGCGGCACCGGCGCCGCCGAGGATGCGGTTGAAAGTGCGTCTGGAAATGTTGCTCATGACCGCCTCCCTCAGTTCGGGTTCTTGGCGAAGTATTCCGCCAAGGCCTTGATCTCGGCATCGTCGAAACCCTTGGCGATGCGCATCATGACGGTCGATTCCTTCTTACCGTCGCGGAACGCCTTGAGGGCGATCTCGATCAGCTTCGCCGGCTTGCCGTTGAGCGTCGGCATGGCGCCAGCGCTGTGGCCGTCGGTTCCGTGGCAAGAGAAGCATGTATTGGCGAGCACGACAGACGACGGCGTGTCGGCGGCGGCGCTGCCCGGCAAGGCGCCGGTCGATAGAATCATGCCGAGCGATACTGCGCCCAGCAGCATTGACTTACGGTGTTGCATTTGGTCCTCCCATGAGTGGCCGTGCTTATGGCCAATCGTTGCCTTATGCCCACAACTCTCCTCCAACTGGATTTTTTATTCAACACAAAAACATTGTACAATTTTGGTCCGCTCGGTCCGGAAGTCAGGATCGAACTGGTGCACGGCGCAGTCGTGGTTCCTGCGGCTGGTGTCGTGGCCGCTATTGCTGCTGGCCGGCGGCAACCTCGCCATCGATCTCGCCTTCCAGAACCTGCTCGACCACTACATCCGCATCGTCATCCTGGTCTACGACACGCTCTGGTGGTTGGTGCCGGCCAGGCTGGTCGGACTGACGGCGGAACGCTTCATCTGGGTGCCGCTCGAAGATCACACCGAGCGCAACATCCCGAACGTGATCCGGGTGTTCGCCTCGGTCACCATCTATTCGCTCGCCATCTGCGGCGTCATCGCCTTCGTCTTCGACCAGACGCTGACCAGTATCCTGGCGTCCACCGGCCTCTTGGCCATGATCATCGGTCTGGCCGTCCAGGCCAACATCTCGAACATCTTCTCCGGTATCGTCATCAACATGGAGCGGCCGTTCAACGTCGGCGACTGGGTGCGGATCGGCAATCTCGAGGAGGGCCGCGTCGTCGACATCACCTGGCGTACGGTGCGGGTCAAGGTGCGCAACGGCTACGTCATCTCGATCCCCAACGCCAAGGTTTCGGAAGCGCAGGTGCACAATTTCAACTCCTTCAACGCCGTACGCCTGGAGCTGCCGGTGGTGCTGGACGCCAAGTATCCGCTGATGGAGACGGCCGACATCATGGAGCAGGGGCTGGGCGCGGCACCCAACATCCTCGATTCGCCGGAACGCGAAGTACGATTCAAGGGCGTCGAGCGTCATCCCGGTACCTGGGTCAGCGTCTACGAAATCCAGTTCTGGCTGGAAAACTACGCGCGCCGCGAGGAGATCGCGGAAGGCGCGCTGGCCCACGTCTGGGCGGCACTGATTGCCAAAGGCATCTACCCGGCCGACAAGCCCGATCCCGCAATCCTCCGCGCCGTCGGCGCCCTGGTCGAAGAGGAGGAGGAGAACGACGAAGAGGAAGACGAGGACGAAGACGAGGATAAGGCCGAGGACGAAGAGCAGGAAGAGGCGGCCGGCAGCGGCGCCGCCTGACGGGCGCGCCGGAACCTTTTTTTCAAAATTTCAGAAGTTGTCTTTACGGGTTCGCGTTTCGGCGAACACCCGGACCGGGTCGGCGCCGATGAGGCCGACGGTCTCCTGCAGGTGGCGGCTGGTCGGGCGCAGGAACGGGTTGGTGGCGCGTTCCTCGGCCATGGTCGAAGGCACCGTCGGCAGCCGGTCGCGCCGCATCTGGCGTACCTTCTCGACCCGGCGCACGAGGTCCGCATTGTCGGGCTCGACGCTCAATGCGAACTCGCCGTTGGAAAGCGTGTATTCGTGCGCGCAATAGACGCGGGTCTGGTCCGGCAGATCGATCAGCTTGGATAGCGACGTCCACATCTGCTCGGCCGATCCCTCGAACAGCCGGCCGCAGCCCATGGCGAACAGCGTGTCGCCGCAGAACAGCGCATCCGAGGCGCCGAACCAATAGGCGATGTGGCCGCGGGTGTGGCCGGGCACGTCGAACACCTTGGCCTCGGCGTTGCCGAGCGCGTAGCTGTCGCCCTGGCCAACCTCGACGTCGATGCCGGGTATCCGGTCCCGGTCGGCGCGCGGGCCAACGATGGTGCAGCCGGTACGGCTCTTGATCTCCAGGTTGCCGCCGGTGTGGTCGCCGTGGTGGTGGGTGTTGAGGATATGGGTGATTTTCCAGCCCTTGGCGTCGGCGGCGGCCAGCACCGGATCGACCACCGCCGGATCGACCACGCCGGTGGCACCCGTCTCGGCATCGTGGGCGAGATAGACGTAGTTGTCGGTGAGGACCGGGACCTGATGGATTTCGAGGACGCTCATGCAATCTCACTTGTCGAAAACGCTCAGGCCCCGATGCGGCGGTGCCGCGTCAGATGTTTTCCTCGACCCAACTCTTCAGCATACTGGCCGGGATGGCGCCGACCTTGGTCGCGGCGACCTGGCCACCCTTGAACAGGATCAGCGTCGGGATACCGCGCACGCCGTATTTGGACGGCGTCATCGGATTGTCGTCGATGTTGACCTTGGCCACCGTGACGCGGTCGCCCATGGCCTTGTCGAGGTCGTCCAGCGCCGGCGCGATCTGCTTGCACGGGCCGCACCATTCCGCCCAGAAATCGACCAGCACGGGGCCGTCGGCCTTGAGAACGTCGCTGTCGAAAGAGTCGTCGGTGACCTGTTTGGGCATGGGATCGATCCTGTGTCGTGGGGTGATTGGACGGGAATTTCCGGTACCTGAAAATCTAGGCAGGCGAGGCGCCGAGGTCAAGGTGACGCTGGCGGTTTCTCATGCCCCGGCGGGCGAATGGCGGTCGAGCAGGGTGCCCGAAAGCGCCATCAGCCGCGGTTCGTCGGTCCAAACCAGTGCCGCGCGCACCGGACGATCCGGATAGATCTGGGCGAGCAGTGCTCGATAGGTCGCCATCTGGCGGAGATAGACCTCGGCGACGCCCGATTCGTCGGCCGGCGGGGGTCGGTTTGTCTTGAAATCGACCACCAGGACCTCGTCATCGCGTACCAGAAGCCGGTCGATCTGGCCGGAAACCACCACCGGCGTGCCCTCGGCGTTGGTCAGGCTGCCGACCAGCGGCACCTCGGCGCGGCTGCCGGGGCCGAACAGGGCGGCGAAGGCAGGGTCCTCGATGACCGCCAGGGTTTCGGCGGAAATGGCGGCCGCTTCGGTCTCGCTCAGGTCGTGACCGGGGAGTGCGAGGTAGCGAAGTGCCGCATCCCGGCGCCGTTCCGGCGCCAGTTCGGGCAGGGTCTGCAACAATGTGTGCACCAGACGGCCGCGGCGGAAGCGTCCGGCATCGTTGTCGGCCAGTGGTGAGCGCACCGGCGGCTCGGTCTCCGGCCGGGACGGGCTGAGCGGCCGCGTCGGCGCCGGCTCGGGCGGTGCCGGTGTCCGTGCCCAGACCTGGAGTTCGGCGTCGGTGGCGCTTGGTGTCTCCTCTTCGCTGGCCTTGGGCGGGGTCTTCTGTTTCGAGAGCAGCCGCAGCATGACAGCGCCGTCGTCCTCGGCCGGCAAGCGCTCGACGGTGTCGAGCGTCTTCAAACCTTCCTCGACCAGGCGGTGCCAGCAGCGTTCGTCGAGATCGTTCTTGCCCTGCCAGCCGCAGACGTAGAGGCGGTCCTCGGCGCGGGTCATGGCGACGTAGAGCAGCCGGCGGTATTCGCGGAGCGTCGCCTCGCGCTCGGCCTCGGCGATGGCGGCGCTGACCGCTTCCTCGTTGTCCTTGAAGCCCGGCCACAGCACGAAACCGGGTTCGTTGCTGCCGGGTGCGGCCTCGCCCCAGCGCACCTTGGCTTCCAACTGCGCCGCCGGCAGCGAACAGGTGTCGGCCAGGAACACGATGCGCGCTTGCAGACCCTTGGCGCCGTGCGTGGTCATCACGCGGACTTCGCCACCGCCCTGTTCGAGGTCGCGCTTGACCTCGGTCTCGCCACGCTCGACCCAGTCGAGGAAGGCTTCCAGCGACGGCACGTGGTCGCGTTCGAAGTCGAGCGTAAGCGCAATGAACTCGGCGACGGGATCGGCCGCTTCCGGACCCAAATGCGCCGCCAACGACTCGGCGCCGCCCGACGCCAGAAGCGCCGCGAAGAATTCGAACGGCGGCATGACGTCGGCGCGTGCCAGGAATGAGTCGAGGCGTTCGGCAGCATGGGCGAAGGCAGGATTTTCCGTCCGCCGTGCACGAAGTTCCGCCCAAAGCCCCCGCTTGCGGCCGTGGGCGAGCTGGAACAACTGCTCCTCGTTCATCTCCACGAACGGGCCCTTGAGCACTACGGCGGTATTGAGATCGTCGTCCGGCAGCAGCGCAAAGCGCCCGGCGGCGATCATGTCCATCACCGCCAGATGGTCGGCCAGCACTATGCGGTCGCGGCCGGCGACCGGGATATCCCGGTCCTTGAGTGCGCGCACCATTTCCTCGGTGAAGACGCCGCGGCTCCGGACCAGGATGAGGACATCACCGGCGCGGATTGGCCGGCCTTGCGACTCGAGCGGCACATTGCCCGTGATCCAGCCCTGCACGGTGTCGGCGATCTTCTCGGCCAGTCGCACTTCCGGATCGCCCGGCGCCAGCTCGTCCAGGGGCGCATCCCAGGGTGTGTCGTCGTCGGCCGGCACTTCGCGCATTGGTGCCCACAACTCGACCAGGCCGGCATCTTCGGTGCGCGACGGCAAATGGCGAATGGGGCGGTCGTCCCAGCTCAAGCCGTCGGCGGCGGCAGCACGTGAGAAGACGGCATCGACGGCCTGCAGTACCGCTGGCACCGAGCGCCAGGAGAGCGCCATCTCGACCCGGTTCCACTGCCCGCCGACGGCGCGGGCACCTTCCGCCAGGCTCTGTCCGGTGGCGCCGAACAGCGCCGGGTCGGCGCCCTGGAACGAATAAATCGACTGCTTCTCGTCGCCGACGGCGAACATGGTGCGCGGGCGATCGGTCTCGCGGCCCCGGCCGGCGAAAAAGTCGCCGGCGAGCGAACGGATCACCGTCCATTGTCTGGGGCTGGTGTCTTGCGCCTCGTCGACCAGGATGTGGTCGATGCCGCCGTCGAGCTTGTAGTGCACCCACGACACGTCGCCCGGATCGCCCAAGAGCTCACCCGCCTTTCCGATCAGGTCGTCGTAGTCGACCATGGCGCGCTCGCGCTTCAGGCGTTCGTACTGCTCGAGCAGTGCTGCGCCGACGGTGAGCAGTGCCTCGGTATTCTCGGCGACGGCGACCGCCTTCAACCGCCCGATCACGGCCGCAACCCGTTCCTGTTCGGCGAGCAGGACGTCGAGGGCACCGGGATCGGCCTCTGCCACCTTCTTGGTGATCAGCGTCGATTGCGCGCGGGGTTCCAATTTTTGGGTCAGATAGATCGTCGTGTAATCAGCGACGAATGCCGCAGCGCGGGCCTGGGGATCGCGCTCCAGCCAAGCGCGGATTTGGCCGGCGCGTCCCGCGTCCTTCGCCGTGCCGCCGTCGAGCGCCTGCGCCGCACGATGCAGCCCCAGTTCATCGAAGGCGCCGTCGGCGGATGCATTGGCAAGGGCGTGGCCGCGGGTTTCATTATCGCCGAGGTCGAGCTGCCGGCGTCCGGCAATGACCAGTTCGGCGACCCCGCCGACGGTGGCGATCATGGCGGCCAGGCGATGGCGGGCGGCATCCAACTCGGCCATGACCTTGGCGAAACCTTCTTCGTCGACCATGCCGGCGAGATGGTCGAGCGCCTGGGCGAGGGTATCGTCGTCGCCGGCGCGGCCGAGCACCCGGTCGCGGGCGATCTCGCGGAGTTCGGCGGCGCGGCGCTCGTCGATCACGGCGAAATGCGGTGCCAAGCCGGATTCGAGCGGGAAGCGGCCCAGCAGCGATTCGCAGAACGAATGGATGGTGCGGATGCGCAAGCCTTCGGGCGCCTCGATGGTCTCGGCGAACAGTTTCGGCGCGCGGGCACGCTCGTCCGACGTCGCGGGCCGGCCGAATAGCGCGGCCAGTTCCTTGGCCAACGCGTCGTCGTCGAGCGCTGCCCAATGGCCGAGGCGGTCGTTGACGCGGTTGGCCATTTCGGCCGCCGCCGCCTTGGTGAAGGTGAGGCATAGGATCTTCGCCGCCGGCGTTCCGGCCAGCAGCAGTCTCGAGATGCGGTCGACCAGCACGCGGGTCTTGCCGGTGCCGGCGTTGGCCGACACCCATGAAGATGCGGCGGGACCGGCCGCCGTCACCTGGGCGGTGATGCCTTGCGCCTTCGGGTCGCGCGCGGCTGGGGTCCGGGCCTCGCTCATCGCCGCCGCCCGCCGCGCCATTCCTTGACGCGGGCCAGATGGTCATAGTCGCCGTAAAGGTTGAGGAACTGCGGGCGCGGTTGCGAGAGATAGGGCGTCGCCTCGCCGTCGAAGCGGTGGACCAGCTTGGTTACGCCCTCGACAGCGCCGGCGACGGCGGTTTCGACGTCGAGTTTGACCGGCTTCTCCTCGCCCGGCACGCGTCCGCCGGACAGCCGCATATATAAAAGGTGCGCGGTCGGGCCGGCCTCGACCGTCGCGAAGCCGCCCCTGGCCAGCATGGCGGCCTCCAGCGGCAACTGCGGATTCCATCCCTTTTCCACCTGCTTGTTGGATGGCGGCGTGCCGGTCTTGTAGTCGATCACCGCGTAGCCGACGTCGGCGCGGTGGTCGATACGGTCGGCCCGCGCGGTGATCTCGAAGGCGCCGGCCAGCCCCTCGATGATCATGGCGCCCTGCACCTCGGTGGCGGCGGTGCGGAAACCCTGTTCGCGCCGGTGACGCTCGTTGGCGATAAACCACTCGGCAATCCGCCGGAAGCGCGGCCACCAGAGTGCCCGCACGCCGGGACGCGCAAGATTGTCGGCGAAGGCCTTGCGGCCGAACTCGATCAACCGGGGAAGCGCTTCGTCCGGGAGGTCGTCGGGATAGGCGCGGATGAAATCATCCAACGCACGGTGCACGATGGTGCCGCGTTCGGCCGCGCCCGGATCGGCGTCGAGCGGATCCAACGGCAATAGCCGAAGTACGTGGCTGGCGTAGATGGAGTAGGGGTCGCGCACCAGGGTCTCGATCCGCGTGACCGAGAGCTTGCGGGGCCGGGCGGCCACCGGGGGTGTCGGCCGCGGTGCCGATACGGTGCGCGGGCTGGCCGGCCGGTCGAGGGCGGCGGCCCAGCCGAGCCATGGCTCCTCGGGTGCCAGTGCCTGCTTGCGGCCGATCTGCTCGAGCAGGTTGTCGAGGCGGCGGAGCCAGCGGCTCGGCACCGTCGGCGTGCCGCCGACGCGCTCGGCGCGGGTCAGCACCACCTCGCCGGCGCCAAGGCCCTGGACGAAATCGTGTGCGGTCAGGCCCAGGCGCCGTTCCGGCTGCGGCAGGCCGAAGGCCGCCATCATCGGCCGGCTCATCCACGGGCTGGCGGCGGCTTCGGGCGGCCAGGTGCCTTCGTTGAGGCCGCCCAGGATGGTCAGATCGGCGCGTTGCAGCCGCGCCTCAAGCAGGCCCCAGATGAAAAGACGCGGATGGGCGCCGAAGCTTGGCCGCACCACCCGGCCGATCATCGCCGCCTCGAACAATTGGGCGTAATCGGTGGCGGCGAAGGCAGCGACGCCGGCGAAGGCACCCGCCGCTTCGGTCAATTCGTCGACCAGCGCCGCCGCCCGTTCCCCGGCATCGCCACGCCACAGCGCATCTGCGCCGCTTTCGCCGTCGGTCGCGGCCAGGCGTTCGGCACTTTCGGCATGGGCGCGCACCAGATCGGCGAGCGTGCCGCCAGCCTCGAATGCGGACGCCAGCGGTGCCAGCGCGTGTTCGAGATCGTCCAGGAACTTCGGCAGTTCCGGCGCCGGCGCTTTGCCCTCGGCGGTGGCGCCGGCAAGCGCTTGTCTGAGCCCGTCGACGTCGGGTGCAGGTGCCGGGCCGCGCAATACGGCGATTTCGAACTGGCGGGTGAGGCGGCGGCATTCGGCACGGGCCCGGCCCAGACCGGCCAACGGATGCTTCAAAAGCGCCAGCAGCGTCACCGGCCGCAATCCATCGGCTGCGGCCGCCACGACGAGACGAAGGAACGCACCGGGGGGTGTCTCGGTCAACGGCCGTCCGGCGGAGTCGTCGATTTCGACGTTCCAGCGCCTGAGCGCCGCCGCGACCCGGCGCGCGAGGCCACGGTCGGGCGTCACCAGGGCGGCAGTCCGGCCCGGCGTCTCGAGCGCGCGGCGCATCATCAGTGCCACGGCATCGGCTTCCTCGGCCGGTCCGGGACAGTCGAGCCGGGTAATGCCGGCAAGTGCCGCATCGGCGCTCTCGGGATCGAGGGTTCCGGCGTCGGCAGCTTCCGCCGGTGCCAAGGCGACGTTGATCAAGCGTGCCCGAGCCGGCGACGTGACGTGCTCGGGCGCGGCCGGCCAATCGGCCACATCGGCACGCCCCACGCCGAGATGCCGGATCAACTGTGCCATGCCGTATTGCGGATGGGCCGGCGTCAGGTTGTCCCAGACGGCGTCGGGCGCGTCGCGGTCGAGCCCTGGCAGTACCACGGCGCCTTGCGGCAGGCGCGCGATGACGGCAAGCAGATCGGCGGTTGCCGGGATAGAGCCGGTGGAACCGGCGGCAATAATGGGTGCCGTTGGCGATGTTTTGGTCCAGGTGCGAGTTCGCGCTTCGAGGAGCGCGTTCCGCCGTGTTGCGGCATCGACCGCGCCAGCCTCGTCGAGGATGCCGGGCCAGAGCTCGCTGACCAGGGTGAGGAAGTCGAGCGTCACCTGCCAGTGGCGCGCGTAATCGTCGGGGACCAACCCTGCGAGTGCCTTGAAGTCGAGCCGTTCGGTGTGAACCTGATCGAGCAGCCTCGCCAGTTCGGCGGTGAGGAACATCGCCTGTTCCGGGCTTTCGGGATGGTCCGGCCTGGCCATCACCAGCCGGGCCAGCATGAGCTGGCGCTTGAGCCCGGAAATCGCCGGCTTCTGCAGCAGGATGTCGCCGCCTGGGCCGCCGGAGAAGGCGTCGCCCTCGATCACCAGTTCGTCGTCGTCCATGTCGCCGAGCGGCATCATGCGCGGCAGCATCATCGCGCGCCCGGCGCTCAGCCGAAGGAACGCCTCGCGCAGCGCGCGCGCCGCGCGCCGGGTCGGCAACAGCACGGTCATCGCGGCCAGCACCTCGGCGCGTTCGCCGGCCTGCTGCCAGAGACCGGCCGCCAGCGAGTCGACGAACGGCCATCCCGGCGGGATGGTGAATACGCGGGCGGGGCGGGTGTCGGGGGCGGCCATCAGCGGAATTCGCGGCTAGCGACGCTGTTTGCCCGGGTAACGAATCTTGAGGTAGGCCTCGGCCTCGGCGAGGCCGTCCGGGGTGCCGATGTGGAACCATTCGCCATCGTGAACGACGCCGTAGAGACGCTCCGCCTCGAGCAACCGGTCGTAGATCAGGTTCAAGGAGAAGGCGCCGTCGGGCGTGTCGGCGAAGACCTCGGGCTTGAGGATCTGGATGCCGGTGAACAGCCAGGGCGCAACCTCGAGTTCGGGCCGGCGATGCAGCTTTCCGTCGGTATCGCAGTTGAAGTCGCCACGCCCGACATAGCCGTAGGCATCGACGGTGGAATGCAGCAAAAGCAGCCCGTCCATTTTTTCGGAGTTCCAGATCGCCGCCACGCGTTCGAGCGCGTCGGTCGGGCCGTTCAGCCAAAAGGCATCGGCGTTAACCACCCAGAACGGCTCGTCGCCGAAATGGCCGAGCGCCAATTTGACACCGCCGCCGGTCTCCAGCAGATCGGACTCGCGCGAAATGACGATGGCCGGCGATTTGCGCTTTGCCAAATGGCGCTCGATCTGTTCGGCTAGGTGGTGCGTGTTGACCACGGCGAATTCGACGCCGGCTTCCTCAAGCCGGTCGAGGGCATGATCGACCAGCGCGCGGCCGTCGACCGGGATCATCGGCTTCGGCGTGCGGTCGGTGATCGGCCGCATGCGGATGCCGCGTCCCGCCGCCAGCACCATGGCTTTCTTTGGCATCGATGCCACGCTCACGTCTCCTCGTCCGGGCGGCGCCGAAGTTCCGGCGCCAGATAGGTGTCGAGCCATGCTGCGACCGGTGCGAGCGCCGCATCATTCAGTGCCCGCTCGAACAGTCGCCACACCCTCGGAATATGCACCAAGTAGTCGGGCTTTGCATCCCGCCGCCACAGTCGCGTGAAGATGCCGATCACCTTGGCATGGCGCTGGGCGGCGAGGATGGCGAAGTCGCGCCGGAAGGCGGCTTCGTCGACCCCCGCGAAACCGGTCAGGTAACGCGCCAGCAGGGCGGCGTGGCGATCGGTTGCGATGTCGCGCCTGGCGTCCTCGATCAGCGACATCAGATCGTAAGCTGCATGGCCGGCGAGCGCGTCCTGGAAATCCAGCAGTCCGCAGGCGGCGAGGCCGTCGCGGTCCTTGAGCCACATCAGGTTATCGACGTGGAAATCGCGAAGCACCAGGACCGGCGGTGCGGCGAGTACCGGCGCAAGCGCGGTGCGCCAGGCTGCGATATAGGCTTCTCGGCAGGCAGCGTCGGTATCGCGGCCCAAGCGCGCCGGCATGAACCAGTCGGTCAGCAGCAGCGCCTCGGTCATCAGCCTGTCTTCGTCGTAGCGGGGCAGGCCGGCGGGCACGGCCTCGACGGCGGGACGCCGATGAAGGTCGATCAGCAGGTCGACGGCCAATTCATAGAGCATGCGTTCGTCGGCGCCGGCCGCCAGCAAGCGCGTGTAGGTGTCGTCGCCGAGATCTTCCAAAAGCAGCAGGCCGGCCTCGGGGTCCTCGGCCAGTACCCTCGGCGCCGAATAGCCGAGACCGACAAGATGGCGCGCAAGACGGGCGAACGGACGCACATCCTCCATCGGCGGCGGCGCGTCCATGAGGACGACGCGCTCGTCGCCCCTGGCCAGGCGGTCGTAGCGCCGGAACGAGGCATCGCCGGCGAGCTTTCCCCGATCCGCTTCGCCCCAGCCGTTGGCGGCCAGGAAGTTGGCGATGACGGAGTCCCGTTCAGCCATGGATGGCGCCCTCGTCGATGCTTTCGGCGAGCTTGGCCATCCAGAGGCCGTGGCCGACCAAGACGGCGCGCCGTGCATCCGGCCACGCGCCCGGCTCGAAGCGAATATCGAGGCGGTCGGCGGGGAGCATCCCTTGCAGCCGCTCGGCCCATTCGATCAGCGTGATACCGTCCGAAAACGCCTCCTCGATGCCCAGTTCGAGGGCATCGTCCGGCTGTTCAATGCGGTAAAGATCGAAGTGGTAGATGTCGCCGGCGCGACTCGAATAGGTCTGCAACAGGGTGAAGGTCGGGCTCGGCACCTCTTCGTCGGCGTCGCCGAGATGGCGGATGAAGGCGCGGGCGAAAGCGGTCTTGCCGGCGCCGAGACCGCCGGTCAGCGCGATCACGTCGCCCGGCGCGGTGGCATCGGCGATGCGCCTTGCGAGCGCGCCGGTGGCGGCCTCGTCGGCGAGATCGTAGACGCGTTCGGCGCCCTCGTCGTTGAACATCATGGTCAATCTTGTATAGATCGGGCAGAGCCCCCACAAGGGGCCGGAAACCAAGAAACGAAGGTCCGGAGCCGAGCGCCGAAATTCATGGAGATCGAACCCGAAACCCTTTCGGCGACGCCGCCAGGCGGCTGTTTCGAGACCGATGTCGCCGTCGTCGGCGCAGGTCCGGTTGGCCTGTTCGCGGTGTTCGAATGCGGCATGCTGGGCATGTCGTGCCATATGTTCGACGCGCTCGAAACCGTCGGCGGCCAGTGCGCCGCGCTCTATCCGGAAAAGCCGATCTACGACATCCCGGCGCTGCCCGAAGTCTCCGGCCGCGGATTGGTCGACCGCTTGGTGGCGCAGGCGGCGCCGTTCCGGCCGAGCTACCACCTGGGCCAACGGGTTTCATCTTTGAGCGAACATAGGGACGGCGGCTGGACGCTCGAGACCGGGGAGGGCACCCGCGTCAAAGCGCGCGCCGTCATCATCGCCGCCGGGGTCGGTGCCTTCGAGCCACGCCGCCCGCCGCTCGCCGGCATCGATGCCTACGAGGGCGGCGCCGAGGGGAGGGGCGTCCATTACGCAATCCATGACCCGGCTGCCTATATGGGCAAGCGGGTGGTGATTGCCGGCGGCGGCGACTCCGCCGTCGACTGGGCGTTGGCCCTGGCTGGCAAGGCGGCGAAGATCTACATGGTGCATCGGCGTGAAAAGTTCCGCGCCGCCGATGCCGCCGTCGCCAAGATGCATGAATTGGCAGAGGCCGGTGCCATCGAACTGGTGGTACCGTTTCAGTTGGATGGGCTCGAAGGGGCGGGTGATCGCCTTGTCGCCGTATCGGTCAAGGATACGGCAGGTAATGGACGATGGATCGAGGCGGAGGCATTGCTGCCGTTTTTCGGTCTGTCCCAGGCGCTCGGCCCCGTCGCCGAATGGGCGCCGGAGCTGGCCGACGGGCGGATCGTCGTCGATCCGGCGACGGCGATGACGGCGAGGTCCGGCTTGTTCGCCATCGGCGACGTGAGTACCTATGCTGGGAAGCTGAAGCTGATCCTGACCGGATTCGCCGAAGCTGCCAGCGCCGCCCATGCCGCGCACGGCATCGTGTTTCCGGGCAAACGGCTCAAGTTCGAATACTCGACGACGAAAGGCCTGCCGCGTGAATGACCGCCGACCCTGGTGTCGCCGAGTGTTCGGCGCCATGCTCGCGCTGATCGCGGCGTGTTGGGCGGCGGGAGCCCTGGCCGACATGCCCAAGGGTGACCCGGCACGCGGACGCGAATTGGCGCGGGCCTGCGACGGCTGTCACGGCGCCGGCGGTGTCGCTCCTGACGACCAACTCGCCAACCTCGCGGGCCAGCAGGGCGGCTACCTGGAAAAGCAGTTGCTCGACATGCGGAGCCTCGCCAACAAGCGCGCTGGTACGATCCTGCTCAGCGATCTCGACCAGAAGCAGCGGGCGGCGCAATTCAATTTCACCCGCATCCGGCGTAACAACGAGATCATGGATCCGCTGGTGATCGATCTCCGCGATCAGGATATCGCCGATCTTGCCGCCCACTACCAACGTTTGCCGTGCGGTGCCGCAACAGAGAGCGCGCCGCCGGCACCTGCAGCGGCGGTGCGCTGCGCGTCGTGCCACGGTCCCGCCGGCGTCAGTGCCAGCGCGATGATTCCCAATATCGCCGGCCAGCCGGCAGTCTATCTCGCCAAGCGGCTCGGCCAGCTTCGCGAATACGGCCTCAAACTCGACAAGAAGGCGCGCCGGCGCGATATCATGGCGAGCCAGGCGCGGCTGCTCAGCGAAGCCGACATCAAGGTCGTCGCCGAATATTATGCGCGCCTGGCATGCCGCTGACAGGGAGGGGGCGATGAAGGAAATCGATGTCGCGACGGTACGCGCCGACACACCTGGAACCGATCATGTCATTCATTTCAACAATGCCGGTGCTGGCCTGATGGCGACGCCGGTGCTGGACGCGGTCACCAGCCATCTTCGCCTCGAAGCGGAGATTGGCGCCTACGAGGCGCATGACCGTGCGCGCGATGCTTTCGAGAACACCTACCGGGCGCTGGCAAAATTTCTCAACTGCGGTGCCGACGAGATTGCGTTGATGGAAAACGCCACCGTCGCCTGGCAAGCGGCGTTCTACGGCCTTGCTGCCGGCTTCAAGGCGGGCGACCGTATCCTCACGGCGGAAGCGGAATACGCGTCGAACTACATTGCCTATTTGCAGGTCGCCCGGCGCACCGGTGCTGTCGTCGAGGTTGTGCCGAGTACGCCGGAGGGTGAGCTCGATGTGGCAGCTTTGCGGCGCATGATCGATGGGCGGGTCAAGCTGATCGCCATCACCCATGTGCCGACCAACGGCGGCCTGATCAATCCGGCCGCCGCGGTCGGCGAGATTGCCCGCGAACACGGCATTCCCTATCTGCTCGACGCCTGCCAGTCGGCGGGCCAGGTGCCGCTCGATGTCGAAAAAATCGGCTGCGATGCGCTTTCGGTGACAGGGCGGAAGTATCTGCGCGGACCGCGCGGCACCGGCTTTCTCTATATCAAAAAGAGCCTGATCGAACGCATCGAGCCACCGATGCTCGACCTGCACGGCGCGGTTTGGACGGCCGCCGACAGCTACAAGCTCCGCGACGACGCAAAGCGCTTCGAAAACTGGGAATTCAACGTCGCCGGACAAATCGGGCTCGGTGTCGCCGTCGATTACGCCAATGCGCTCGGACAGGACGCGATCTTCGCGCGCATCCGGCAGCTGGCCGAGCGGCTGCGCGGCGAACTCGCCGAGATTTCCGGCGTCACAATCCGCGATATCGGGCGCGAGAAAGGCGGCATCGTCACCTTTACCGTCGACGGCGTCCCGCCGGCGGTGCTCAAGGAAAAGCTCCGCGCCGACGCCATCAACTGCACCGCGTCCAAGGTTTCCAGCACGCGCCTCGATATGACGAAACGCGGCTTAGACGCGGTGGTGCGTGCCTCCATCCATTACTACAACACGGAAGACGAGATCGCGCGTTTCTGCGCCGCGGTGGCCCGCCTGACCGCCTGACGCGGCACCGGAATCGATAAAATTTTATCTTTATTTGCCGGCATTTAATTCATTCGTGGCGGTGCGTTCGGGCGGCCATAATAGGGTCGTCAGGAGTATGCCAAAGATGCTGCGACGCTTGATCCGACCATTTTCAAAATGCCTCCGCGACGAGTCCGGTTCGCCTTCCGTTGAGTTCGCGTTCGCGGCCATGCCGTTGGTGCTGATGGTGGTCGGCACCATGGAATTCGGCATGATCATGTTCACCTCGACCCTGATGGAGAGCGGTCTCCGCGATGCCGCGCGCTTTGGCATCACCGGCCAGGAGCCGGAAGCGCAAACCCGGCTCGAGCGCATCCTCGACATTATCGCCAACCGCACGCTCGGCCTCATCGACATGACCGCCGCCCAGGTCGAGGTCATGGTCTATCCCGGCTACGGCGACATCGGCCGCGGCGAAGCCTTCATCGACGGCAATGCCAACGGCAAGTACGACCCGGGTGAGACCTTCACCGACGAGAACGGAAACGGCCAGTGGGACGCCGACGTCGGCGCGCCCGGCGCCGGCGGTGCTGGGGACATCGTCGTCTATCGCATGAATTACGATTGGCCATTGCTGACGCCGCTGCTCGGCCACGTCATCGGCGTGGACGGACATTTTTCGCTCAAGGCTGCCGTCGCGGTCCGCAACGAGCCTTGGGAATCCTGAGCGAGGCATGAGGCAGCGATGGCGGTAAGCACACCCTATCGGTCGACCGGACGACACCAGCCCTGGTGGCGGGGAACCTGGTGGTCGGCGATGTGGCGGCGGTTCCTCGGGCACGAGGCCGGCACCCTGGCGGTGGAACTCGCCATGTCGGTGCCGGTGGTGTTCGCGCTGATGGTTGCCGGCGTCGAGGTCACCCGCTACGTGCTCCTCAACCAGAAGGTCGAGTGGACCTCGGCGACCATGGCCGATCTCGTGGCGCAGTCGGAGGCGCTGTCGGAAGCAGCGCTCCTAAATCTCGTCGGCGCCGCGCGCCACGTGATGACGCCCTATCCGGTCGACAGCGACGGGCGTATCGTCGTCTCATCGTTGACCAACCCGACGGGCTCGGAACCGCGCGTCGTGTGGCAGCGCGGCTACGGTGGCGGCAGCGGCGGGAGCCATTTCGGGGTGCAGGGTGGCGTCGCGCAACTGCCGCAGGATTTCGTCGTACGCTCGGATGAGAACGTGATCGCCGTCGAGGTATTCTACGATTACCAGCCGATGCTGGCGACCAGCGTGCTGAACGCCGGTCAGGTCTACAGCTTCGCGCTGTTCCGCCCGCGCTTCGCCTCGCTCGAGACGCTGCTCCCCTAGCTCTCCGCCTTCGGTGGCTCGGCTCCCGTCGCCATATGAAGGACGCGCTGCGGGAACGGAATCTCGATGCCAGCAGCATGAAAAGCGTCGTTGATGGCGAAGCGGAGATCGGAGCTTGTCAATATGCGCTTCTCGACGTCGCTGAGAAACGCGCGCAACTCAAACACCAGAGCACTGTCGCCGAAATCCATGAACAAGACGAAAGGCTCCGGTGTGGCGATGACGTTTGGATGCGCCTTGGCGCAATCGACTAGGATTTTCTCGACCTTGCGCGGGTCGGCGCCGTAGGCGACGCCGACGCTGACCTCGACACGGCCGAGCATGTTCTTGTGCGTCCAGTTGACCACCGGCGACGAGATCAGATCGGCATTGGGGATGATGACGCTGGCGCGCTGGAAGGTCTCGACCTCGGTCGAGCGGACGTTGACTTTCTTGACCTTGCCTTCCTGGCCGCCGATGACAACCCAGTCGCCGGCCTTGATCGGGCGTTCGACCAGCAAGACCAGCCCGGAGACGAAATTGTTGACCACGTTCTGGAGCCCGAAGCCGAGGCCGACCGAGAGCGCGCCGGCGATCAGCGCCAGGTTGGAAAGGTCGAGCCCGAGCGCCGAGATGCCGACCAGCGACGCGATGACGAAGCCGACGTAGCCGACGCCGGTCTTCAATGCGTCGCGAACACCCTTGTCGCTGGACAGGTTGGGCAGCAGATGGCGCTCAAGGCCACGCTGCAGCAGATGCGTAAGGAAGATCAGGCCGGAGAACAGCGCGACACCGACCATGATGTCGACCAGCGACAGCGTATAGGAGCCGATCTTGATGCCCTGCAACAGGGTGCCGGCGGAGCCCAGTGTTTCTTCCGTGCTGAACCCCCAGACCTGCGGAAGCAGCAATCCGGCCAGGGCGAGCAGCACGATGTCGAGCAGGACGCGCAGCCAGAACACGATCTGGCGGGTGGTGGATGCATCGAGCGCCAGCGTATCGGCCATGGCTCGTCCGATCCGGCGTTCGGAATCGAGTGCTGCCGCCAGGCCTTCGCGCCCGGCGGCGCGGAGTGCCAGGATCGCGGCGCCGAAGACCGAGGTGACGACGACGCACTTGATCAGATAGGTGGCAAGGCCTGGATAGCCGATGGCGGCGACGATGGGGAATGTACCGAATGCGAGAATAGCGAAGGCGCGCCAGCGCCGAAAAGGTGCAGTGGTCGGCTCTGCACCGGCCTTCTGCCATGCCTTGTTTGAAACCAGCGAAATCAGCAGCGGCACCATGGCGAGAGCGAAGACCAGGGCGGAAACCGCCTCCAGTTCCGCCGACGGCGTCGCCCAGGACACGGCCAGGCGTGAGCCGTTGAGCACCAGGAAGACGACGAGGGTAAGTCGGAGCCGTGTTACCAGGTACCGCGATGCCGCGGGATCGAGATCGAGCAGGCGCCACTGCTGGCGCTTGGATGTCAGCGTGGCGTTGATCAACGCGTGGCCGAGCAGGAACACCGTGAGGCTTTTCATCAGCGCGACGACGAGTGCCGCCACCGTGCCTTGGGTGATGTCCGCGTCCAGGATTGTCAGCCCGGTCAGGATGACGAAGACGATGGGGCCGACGGTGCGGCCGACGCCCTCGGCCAATCCGGCGAGGACGCGGCGGCTGTAGGTCGGTTCCTCGATGCCATGAACCCGGCCGAAACGCCGGCGCGACCAGCGGCCGGCGAGCACCGCCGCGATCGACAACGCCAGGATGACGAGGACGTTGCGCGAGACCGCGCGGCGCTCTTCCTCCTGGGTCATGAAATCCCGCCACCATTGGCGCGGCGCCTCGATTGCCGTCTGGTGGAAAAGGTCGCCGGCTTCCGGGATCGCGGCGGCCCAGGCCCTATAGCCGATCGGCGTCACCGTGCGCTCGAACAACTGCTTGGACAGGCGCTGACGCGAACGCGACTCGAGCTCGTCGGTCACCTGCCGCGTCTTAGCCAGAATGAGTTTGAGCTGCTTTGCCTTCCCCTCATAAAGCGCCAGATCCGCTTCCAGGTCCTGGCGGCGCTTCTTTACGGACGCGGTTTCCTCGCCCTGCTTCGGTTTGGGGCCGAGCGCCGCGAGCAGGCCCTTGATCCGGCTGGCGCGTGCGGTGGCGTCACGTTCGGCGACGAAGGCGGCGTTGGCGGTTGTCTGCAGCCGTCGCCGCAACTGGCGTTCTTCCTGGATGGAGGTGTCGCCGGCCTTGAGCCTAGCCGCAATAGAATCGACGCCGGCATCCCAGGATTCGATGGTCGATTGCGCCGGACGCTGGGGTTCTGCCGCACTGGGCCCGAAGAAGGGTACGCCACCGAGAACCGCGCCGACGATCAGCAGCCGGATCCATCGCGAGAGCCAGGGAGACGTCAGATGGATCATTCGTTCACAACCATCAGATTTTGAATAGGCACAATACGAGGATGCTGGCCGCCAAGGCCGCGAACGCCTCCGGCATTTGAATGCAGGGAAGGCTGCCCAACCAAGATGACGCCGAAGGCGGCGATCAGTCCGTCCTGATCCGACATGCGTTCGTCCATGCGTTAGGCAATCGACGCGTCATCCTTCGGCGGCTTTTCCATTCCCGCATCGGTTCAGATCAACTCGTCCGAGCGGTCGTCGGTTTCGCCGTAACGCTTGAGGATCGCCGGCTTGGTGCCCTCGTAGACGCGGCCCAAACCTTGTGAGATGCGCTGATTCTCGCGTTCGAACAGCGAATTGCCGTCCAAGTCGCTGTCGCAGATGAAAGGGCCAAAATTCTCGACCTCGAGCACCCACATGGCCTGGGCGATGCCGAGTTCCTTGAGCCATATGGCGTCGCGGACCTTCTTGACGCCGCGGCCTAAGAGCGCGCCGGTGCCGTAGCCGACCGTGGTGAGGTAGACGGCGCCGGCCGGAACGAAAAGGTCGCGGTAGTCTTCGCCCGACATGCCGCCCTTACCGATGATCAGCTTGGCGCCCGAAAGCTCGAACCACTTTTTCATCCATTTAGAAAAGCGGAACGACGCGGTGGCGGTGACGGCGCGCAGGTTGAAGCTGCCGTCCGGGTTGACGGCGGCGGCCGGCGAGCAATGGAAGTTGGCGGCACTGACCGCAGGCAGGTCGAGCGGCACGTCCGCGCCTTTCTCGATCACCTTGGTATAGACGCCTTCGCGACCCGTGTAGACGACACCGTCGAGATAGACGATGTTGCCGATCTCGAGCTTGCGGAGTTCTTCCGCGCTCGGATTGGTGCTCAGGCGGACTGTTTTGAGGTTGCCGCTGGCGCTGACCATTCGACCGTCTCCCGTCGCATGTAAGGGGTGAACCATTCCGGATCGGTGCGATACGTGACCCGGCCATCGGCATGCACGCGCGCGGTGGCGCGCCGGCTCGATAGGCAGAAGGCGTGCACGCTCATCGGCATGCCGCCGGTGTGGCAATAGCCGACCTCGATGTGGCAGTCGACGACCATGGAATTGCCGACGAAGCCCATGGCGCCCATGCCGATGGAGTTGCCGATTTCGATCAGCTCTTCTTCGAGGGCGGCGATCTTGGGGTCGGGGTTGCGGTCGCCGACGATACGCAGACACGCGGCACGCTTGCCAAGCACCATGGTGGTGTCCTTCGAGCCGCCGAGCCCGACGCCGATGATCGCCGGCTGGCAGGCGAGGCCGCGTTTGCCGAAAGCGACGAGGCTATCGATGAAAAAGCGTTTGATGCCGTCTATGCCGTCGCCGGGAAACAGCATGCGGTAGTCGGTGCCGAACAGGCCGCCCTTGTGCACGGTGGTGATGTCGACCCAGTCGCCATCCGGCTCGAATGCGTATTCGATCTCGGGAGCATTGATGCCGCAGTTGTTGTCATGATCGGTGCGCCAGAGCGGGTGCACGCGGTTGGGGCGCAAGGGAACACTGGTGGTCGCCTCGGCGGTGGCGCGCCGGAGCGCGTCTTCCAGGGCGACGGCGCCGCCCTGGATGGCGGCCTCGTTGCCGATCTTCACATACCAGCGTGGCACGCCGGTATCGGCGCACATGGCGCGGCGATCTTCCTTGGCGGCTTCGTAATTCTCCAGCATGGCCCGCAGCACGAAGGACGAAAGCTCGCCGTCTTCCTTGGCGGCGACCTGCTTGATGCCGGCGAGATAGTCGTCCGGTATCTCGATCGCCGCCTTGGCCATCAGCTGGCCGGCGACTTCGTGGACGATTTCGATATCGATCATGGGTTACCTCCCGAAGGCCACAATATGGCGCGGCTGGCCGGGGTCTACAACCCGACCGTCACCTTCACACCCTCATTTGGGGATATTTTGTCGGGTGCCGGCGCTCTATTTTTGGCCCTATGCAAGATTCAAGTATTTCAATCGATTGGAGGGCGTCATGACGCATGTCATGTTCGTCGATGACGAGTTCGAAGTGCTGGAGGGACTCCGGCGCAATCTTCGCGCGTATCGCAACGAGTGGAAGCTCAGTTTTGTGACCAGTGCCGAGCACGCTCTGCAGAAATTGCAGGCCGAGCCGGCCGATGTGGTCGTCACCGACATGCGGATGACCGCCATGCAGGGCGACGAACTGATCGACACCCTGCTCGGAAGCTACCCCGAGACCGTGCCGATCGTACTTTCCGGTTACGCCGATCCGGAAATCATGGCGAAACTCGATGCGATCGGTATCCGGCTGTTGGCCAAGCCCTGCAATACCGAGACCCTGGTCGAGACGATCCGCGATTCGCTTGAGCGCATGGCGGAATATGCGGCCGCGGCCGCGCCGGCCCGCGCTGCCGTGTTCGACGGTGCCGCCGACCTGGAGGACTATCTGCTGTTCCTGACCGAAGCCCTGATCATCGGCGGACAGATCGAGGAACCGACACTGCCGGCCAAGATCAAGTCGCGCTTGGCCGAATACAGGGCGGCGACCAACGCAGAGGCGGCCGCGCGCCCCAAGCCGCAGGTCGGACTGCCGGCCGGCCGGATGGTGGAGATTCCCGTTCGCATCGACGACGTCGAGGCGTCCCGGATGGCGGCTAGCGGCTGGGTCGACATGATCCATGACAAATACGCGGTCTGACGTCACAGAGACAATTAACGGCGGCGAAAGTTAGGCCGTTACTGACCGGGTCACGATGATATGATCGCGCCATGGCCGCGAATATCGTCAGCACCGAAAACCTCGTCTTCGATTATCCCGCAAAGCGCGCTCTCTTCGGCATCGACCTGGCCGTCAAGGAAGGCGGTATCACGGCGCTGGTCGGGCCCAATGGTGCCGGCAAGACGACGCTGATCCGTTGCCTCGTCGGTCTCGCCATGCCGTCGGCGGGGAAGGTGTTGTTCGCCGGCAACGACGTCGCCATGGCGCCGCGCGCCGCGCACCGCGACATGGGATATCTTCCCGATTTCTACGGTCTCTACGAAGAGCTCTCGGTGCGCGAACTGTTGGAGCACGGTGCCGAGATGCGCGGCATCGATCGCGCCGGCGCCAGGCGCCGGGTCGGCGAGACCGCCGAATAACTCGACATCGAGGACCGCCTTGACGACAAGGTGTCGTCGCACATCCTGGCCGAACTCGAAGACTACTGTACGGACATGATCATCATCCAGGACGGCCGCGTCGTCGACGTCGGCACGCCGGAGGGTCGCCCCGTTTCGGTCGAGATCGAACTGGCCGGACCCGACCCCCGTCTGGTCGAGGTGCTCGAGGCCTTCGCCGGTATCGGCCCGGTCGTCGCCTACGACAGGACGGCGCGGGTCGATATCGTCGCCACCAATGATGCGCGTGCCCAGTTGCTTCGTCACCTCGTCGGCGCCGGCCTCGAGGTCGTGCGGTTCGCCGAACGCGAAGAACGGTTGCAGGATACCTATCACCGTGCCGTCGCCCAGGGAAAGATCGGTGGAAAGATCGACGGAAAAGCCGAAGGAGGCCGGCGATGACCCCCGAATTCCGGCGCCTCGTCGCGGTCGATTTCCAACGCCACCGGCTGGCTGCGCTGGGAGTGGCGCTGGTCGGTACTTTCGGTGTCGGCTACCTGGCCGACGACCGCGGGTTCGACACCACCACCGCTTTCTTCGCGGGCATCGGTTACTTCGCGTTGGTGTTTCTTTGGGGAACGCGCCAGGCGGCAGAATGCGTGATCCAGGAAATCAACGCCCGGACCTGGGACGCACAGCGCATGTCGTCGCTTTCTGCCTGGGGTATGGCCTGGTCGAAGTTCGCCGGTGCCACCGCTTTCACCTGGGCCGGCGGCGCGGTTTGCCTGGCGTTTTATGCCGCCGCGCATTTCGGCGAGTGGGGCCCGTACCAGACCCTGTTGCGTGTCTTCCTATATGTCGTCAGCGGTTTTTTCGGCCAGGCGGTCTGTTTCCTGATCGGACTTTCGGTGATCCAGCGACGCCGCCAGTTCGGCCGTGTGCAAGTCGCGTCTTACCAATTCATGGGTTTGCTGGCGGCGTTGCCGCCGTTATACGCCGGGCTTTCGTTGACGGGCGGCGAGAGCATCCTCGATCTGATCATCTGGTATGGGCGTTACATCACCTTCGCCCAGTTCACGATCGCCACCATGGCGGTATTCTCGCTGTGGACGCTGGTGGGCGCCTGGGCTCTGATGCGGGCCGAACTGCAGGAACCGGTGGGGCCCTGGGTTTGGATCGCGTTCACGCTGTTCGCAATGGCCTACTTCGCCGGCATCAAGAATTTTCCGGTCGGGCCGAGCCTGCAACTTGCCAAGATCACTGTGCCGAACATGCCGACGCTGACCCTCGGGGTTGGCTTGGCCATCGCCTTCACCGCGGCCTACGTGGAGCCGAAGGACCGCTTGCGCCTGGCCCAGCTTGAGCGCGATCTCGCCTTTGGGCGCTGGCGGGCCGCCGCGGTGCTATTCCCACGCTCGGCGATCGCATTGGTACTCGCGACCCTGGGCGCGATTGTCGCGCTGGTCATCGATGGTGCCGCGTCGCGACAACTCCCCGGTCTCGCGACCGGCCTCGCCGCCATGGCCTTGTTCGCGGTCCGCGATATCGCTTTCATCTACTGGCTATGTCTCGGCCGTATCGACGGCCGTGGGGAAGGCATGGCCGCCGCCGTGCTTGCCGTCGGCTACGTGCCGCTGCCAATGCTACTCGGCCTGATCGGGTTCGGGCCGTTGCTAGCCGCCTTCCTGCCGGTGCCCGACGCGCCGCCGTGGCTTACCGTGGCGCTGCCGGTGATCGAGGCCGCCTTGATGCTTTGGCTGCTCGGTCGGCGCTGGCGCCGGTTGTAGGGCCGGCCGGTTTCCCATTTGTTGGACCAAAATCGCGCCACCGGCTAAAACCGTCGAACCGGGGACGTGGTATTTGGACGGAGGGGGCAATGAGCAAGAAGGGTTCCGACGGCGACGGCAAAAGACGTTCGGCGGATTGGTATGGCGGCACGCGAAAGGACGCCTTCATCCATCGCTCGTGGATGAAGAACCAAGGCCATCCCGATCACGAATTCGATGGCCGGCCAGTCATCGGCATCTGTAACACCTGGGCCGAGACCAACCCCTGCAACGGCCATCTCCGCGATCTCGCGCAATCGGTCAAGAACGGCATCCGCGAGGCCGGCGGGTTTCCGCTCGAGTTCCCGGCGATGAGCCTCGGCGAAACAACCCTCAGGCCGACGGCCATGCTGTTCCGCAATCTTGCCGCCATGGAGGTCGAGGAAAGCATTCGCGCCAATCCCATGGACGGGGTGGTGCTGATGGTCGGTTGCGACAAGACGACGCCGGCATTGCTGATGGGGGCGGCGAGTTGCGACCTACCGACCATCGCGATCTCCGGTGGGCCGATGCTGAACGGCAAGTTCCGCGGCTGCGATATCGGTTCCGGCACGGCGGTATGGCAATTCTCCGAGGCGGTCAACGCTGGCGAGATGACGTTGCAGGATTTCATGTCCGCCGAGTCCGCCATGTCGCGAAGCCCCGGCCACTGCATGACCATGGGCACCGCCTCGACGATGGCCTCGATGGTCGAGGCGCTCGGCATCGGCATGCCCGAGAATGCCGCGTTGCCCGCTGTCGATTCGCGCCGCCGCCGCCTCGCGCACATGGCCGGCATGCGTATCGTCGACATGGTCAGGGAAGATCTCCGCATGTCCAAGATTCTGACCCGAGAAGCCTTCCAGAACGCCATCCGAACCAATGGTGCCATCGGCGGCTCGACCAACGCGGTTGTGCATTTGCTCGCCGTCGCCGGCCGGGTCGGCGTCGATCTCAAGCTCAGCGATTGGGACGATTGGGGCCGGAACGTGCCGACCATCGTCGATCTGATGCCGTCGGGGCGCTTCCTGATGGAGGACTTTTGCTATGCCGGCGGCCTTCCCGTCGTGCTGCGCACGCTGGGAGAACTGGGCCTCCTCAACAAGGACGCGCCGACTGCCAACGGCCGCACCATCTGGGAGAACGTCGCGGATGCGGTCAATTACAACGATGAGGTCATCCGCAAACCCGACAATCCCCTCGTCGCCAACGGCGGCATCGCGGTGCTCAAGGGCAACCTGGCGCCGGACGGCTGCATCATCAAGCCGTCGGCGGCGACGCCGGAACTGATGCAGCACCGCGGCCGCGCCGTCGTCTTCTCCAGCATCGAGGACTACAAGGCGCGGATCGAGGACCCCGATCTCGATATCGACGAAACCAGCGTGATGGTGCTGCAGGGATGCGGCCCCAAGGGCTATCCCGGCATGGCCGAGGTCGGCAACATGGGGCTGCCGCCGAAGATTTTGGCGCGCGGCATCAAGGACATGGTGCGCATTTCCGATGCGCGGATGAGCGGCACTGCGTACGGGACAGTGATCCTGCATACCGCGCCGGAGGCGGCGGCCGGCGGCCCGCTCGCCGTGGTACGCGATGGCGACATGATCGAGGTCGACGTCGCCAATCGCATGATCCGGCTCGAAATATCCGACGATGAACTGGCGCGCCGCTTGGCCGCATTCAAGCCGCCGGAACCGCCGATGGCGGGCGGCTATTACAAGCTCTACTTCGATACCGTGATGCAGACCGACAAAGGTGCCGACCTGAATTTTCTCGTCGGTCGACGCGGCGCCGAAGTGACCCGGGATTCGCACTAATCTGACCTGCCGTATCGGGGGACGTGTCGCGACAGGCCCTCCTCAAGGCGTTTGAGGCGGCCGAAGAAGCACAACGCGAATGATTGGGGGAATCCGAGGGATTTGGCGGAGGGCGAGTCCGCCAATGAGTAGTCCAGTGCGATCCAATAAGTATATTTTATCAAATATTTTTCGCTAGTTAGCGCCATTCTCGTTCTATGATGGCCAATCACGTCCTATAATAATGGGGGACTAGTTGGGGGATCGGTTCTCTCGAGCATGAATGGGTGGGCAAATGGCGATTCACAAACTGTCAGCTCGCAAAGTCGAAACAGCACCGGCTGGCAAATATGAAGATGGCGGTGGTTTGCGGCTGGTGGTGAGCGCATCGGGCTCACGAAAATGGGTTTTTAGATACACGCTCTCCGGAAAGCGGCGAGAAATGGGGCTTGGGAGCTTCCCAACCGTTGAACTGAGCGATGCCCGCACCAAAGCGGCGGAATACCGGGCTTTGGTAGCAAAGGGAGCTGACCCAATTAAAGCCCGGAGGCTTGAACCTGAGAGGGTTCCGAGTTTCACATCCTGCGCCGCCCAATATATCCGCGCCCACAGGCGAGGCTGGAAGAATGCCAAACACGCTCGGCAATGGGTGAGCACGCTAAAAACCTATGCCCGTCCGGTAGTCGGGAACATGCAAGTGAATGAGATCGGCTCAGATGATGTTCTGAAGATACTCACCCCGATATGGACTGCTAAAACTGAAACCGCGAAACGGGTTCAGGGGCGCATCGAGAACATTCTCGACTTCGCGGCTGCACGAAAATACCGAGACCCAATCAACCCGGCGCGCTGGCGCGGTCACCTGGACAAGTTACTCCCGAAACCCTCGCGGGTCCGAACGGTCACGCACCACCCGGCAATGCCTTACGCGGAGCTCCCTGACTTTATGAGAGCATTAAAGGAAAACGGCAGTATTTCGGCACAAGCCCTCGCATTCCTCATCCTGACGGCGACGAGAACCGGGGAGGTATTAAACGCCAAGTGGGATGAAATCGACCTCGACACCGGCATTTGGACGATACCGGCAGCCCGGATGAAGGCGCGGCGGGAGCACCGCGCTCCACTTAGTGAAGAGGCAATCACGGTTCTTTCGGGTTTACCCCGCGTCACAGGCAACCGGCATGTGTTTCCCGGTTCGCGCCATGGTCGCCCGTTGTCCAATATGGCCCTGCTTCAGTTGATGCGGGGCCTGGGATACGGTGTGAACGGCGAGAAAGGCCCATATGTCCCACACGGCTCTCGGTCCAGCTTTCGCGATTGGTCTGGCGAGGTATCCAGTTTCCCACGAGACGTGGCGGAGATGGCGCTCGCCCACGTTATCGAAAACAAGGTCGAAGCGGCCTATCGACGCGGAGATCTCTTCCAAAAGCGGGCGAAGATGATGCAAGCCTGGGCGAATTATTTGTTTGCCCCCGATAATTCCTCGAAACTTGTCGCCTTTACGCGAAAAGAGCAGGAATTAGGTTAGGGCTGGTATGCTTCTTGCCAATTTCACGCGACCAAAATGATCATAGACACAATTGTTTCACAGTTTTTGGCCGGCTCTGGTCGCTAAAGCAGACGATTACCGGCAGCAAAGTTGATAACGGCTTCTGACCCTAAGCGGAAGCCAAGCCCTCGATCTTGGAAACCCAATCAACTCTTTCAGGGCAACTCCGGCATATTGGCGTAAATGCTGCACGGTCGACCATTCAGCAACAACGGATTGTCGGGAAATTCTGAAACCGATCCGCACGGAACGGTTTTATTGGCAAGTTTTGCGCTTCGCCCAACGCCAGAGACGCGACGATTCGGCCGACGGCCGGCGCCAATTGGAAACCGTGCGCGGAAAACCCAAACACATGAACTACGCCGTCCTGTGAGCCGCGGGAAATGACCGGCAAGTTATCCGGCGTATATCCTTCGATGCCGGCCCAGGCACGAACAATCCGGGCCTTGCGCATGATCGGGAACAGATCGCGGGCGGTTTTGAGAAAGCCGGCGAGCCCAGCCATATCGATACGTGTCCGGTTCTCATCGGGAAAGGCTTGCCCGCGAACGCCGCCGCCGATCAGGACCGTGCCGTTGGCGAACTGCTTGAACGACAAGGGCGCGCCCAAGGCGCCGACCACGGGTTCGGCGAAATGCGGCATTCGTTGCGTGATAACCAGCATCGGGGCATGCCCTTCGAGTGGAATGATATCGCCGAGTTGCGCCGCCAGGCGACCACCCCCGGCGCCGGCGGCATTGATGACGATAGGCGCCTCGTAGATGCCGCTTGGCGTGGTGATGCGCCACAGGCCGGCGGCACGCTGGGCGTCGATCGCCGGCGCGGCTTCGATAAAATCGACGCCAAGCGACTCTGCCCGGCGCCTGAAGGCCAGAGTGGTGCGGAACGGCAATGCCGCGCCATCGCCATCCACGTGCAGCGCGCCCAGGCAGTGATCGGCGACGGCGGGCAGGAATTCACGTAGAGCATGGCGGTCGACCACCTCTTCGTGAGAGTAACCGAGCGCATTGAGGATGCCGACACGGGCTTGGGCGTCGGCCAACTCCTGCTCCGTCCGGGCCACCTTCAGATAGCGGGAGCGACGGTAGCCGCAGTCGCCGTCGACAAGTGCGGGCATGTCCTGCCACAACTCCCAGGCGGCCTGTGCCAGGGGAACCTCAGCTACATCGCGCCCGAGACGGCGCACGCCGCCGGCGTTGACGCCCGAGGCGTGGCGCGCGACATGGTCCTTTTCCAGAACGATTACCGAAAGATTGCGGAGCGCGAGATTGAGCGCCGCCGAACATCCATGAATGCCGCCGCCGACGACGACGGCATCGGCAACTTTCACGTTACGCACCATCGCCGGGGAAATTGGCCTCGGGTTCGGCCTCGAGTTCCGCCAATTCGTTAAGCGTCAGCGGTTTGATCGGCGGACGCAATCGGAAATAGCCGACATCCTGGAGCCGCCTGCCGGTTTGCCGCGCGATCAATTCCTGCACAGTGAGGCCGCAGAACCGGCCCTGGCACGGTCCCATGCCGGCACGGCAATAACTTTTCAGTTGGTTTGGTCCGGCAATGCCGATATCGATGACGTCGCAAACGTCCTTTCGGGTAAGTTCCTCGCAGCGGCAAACAATGGTCGCGTCGTCGCCCGGCAACCGGAATTGCTCGGCCGGCCGGAACCAGACGTCCAAAAACGGTCTGATGCGGGTTTCACGGGCAAGCGTGCGGCGCGGCGCCGTCGCTCGGCGCTCGGCCTCTGCCTGATTCAGCCGATTGAGATCGGCGAGCGCGCCAAGAGCGGCGATTTCACCCGCGCAGGCCGCCGCCACGGCGCCACCGATCCCCGCGCCGTCACCGGCAATGCTAACGCCGTCGACATTGGTGCGCCCCCACGGATCGGCACGGGAGCGCCAGCAGAGCTGGTTGGTGTCCCAGTCGTGCGCAACGCCGGCTGCCATGGCGAGATTGACGTTCGGCACCACGCCTTGATGGAGGAACACGTGCTCGGCCGGAATTTCGCGCCAGCCCTCGTTGCCGATACGGTAGGCGAGGCCACTTGCCACCGTGTCACCGACAATGCGGAGCGCATTGACCCCGGAGATGATGGGCGTGCCACTGCGTCTGATCGCCCGGATCCATTGACGGCCCTTGGCGATCAGATCCAAGCGCGTGAGAGCACTCGGTAACTTGGCCGCGGCGCGCCAGCGGTTGGCGCGGTCGGTGGTATCAACCAGCGCGGCGACCTTGATACCCGCCTGCAAATACTGATGAACCACCAGATAAAGCAGAGGCCCGGAACCGGCAAAAACTGCGCCATCGGCGGCAAGCCCCGAAGACTTGAGCAACGTCTGCGCGGCACCCGCCATCATCACGCCCGGAAGCGTCCAGCCAGGTATTGGAAACGGCCGCTCGATTGCGCCAGTGGTCAGAATAATCTTCGGCGCCCGCAACAGACTTGCCTTGCCAGCCGCCGAATAGCCGATCTCTTGCCCATCCGTGACCTGCCAAACGATGGCATTGGGGACGTAGGCGATATCTTGTGCAAGCATTGCCTCGACCAAATTGCGCCCGGCGGCATAGTCCGGCCCCAACGCCGCCATCGCCGTCTTCGATACACTTTCCACAGCTCGATAAATTTGCCCGCCGGGCGCCGGCTGATCGTCGAGCAAAAGTACTCTCGTACCACCGGCGGCCGCTGTGGCAGCGGCCGTCAAGCCCGCCGGACCGGCGCCGACCACGACGACATCGGGCTTCATCGGGACGCTCATCGGGCGTCCCCCTCGTCGTTCAGAGCGAGTTCGATCGCACCCGATTGACGGGCCACCTTCATTCCGGGCCGCACAACGACCTGACAGGCTTGGGTGTTGGGCATGCCGTCGATTTCCATCAGACAGTCGAAGCAAACGCCCATCATGCAGAAGGGCCCGCGCTCCACCCCCTTCCCAGGAGTGGATCTGAACACGGTTTCACCCGCGGCCAATAGCGCTGCAGCCACGGTATCCCCCGCATGCGCAGTCAAATTTCGACCTTCGTATTCAAAGGTGACCGCACCGTCGTTCTCAAACTCCAGCCTCTTAAACATCGAACCTCCGAGCGGAAAGAGGGGCGATCTCCGCGCCAAGCCGACCTTCCGAAACGTATGACGCGAACCGAAACGCATGCGCAGCCGCCAGCGTTACACCGCTATGGCAGGAGGCGGCGAAAGCGCCGGGCGCGGTTTCCGACTGATCGTAAATCGGCAGCCCGTCTGGCGTCATTACCCGGAGCGCCGCCCAGGTACGAACCACCCGTGCGCGCGACAGACACGGGAATGTCCGCCTCGCCCGGTCGGCGATGGTTTTACCCACTCTCGGTGTCGATCGCACGTCGAAGCCGACATCCTCATGGGAGTCGCCAATCAAAACCGAGCCTTCGCCGGTTTGGCGAACGTGCGTTGTCGGCAGATTGAGAAACGGGCGAGCCCGCTCGCTGACCAGAATTTGCCCTTTGACCGGGTGAACCGGCTGATCGAGGCCGACCAACGGTGCGAGTTCGCGGTTGCCGAGCCCAGCGGCGAGCACGATGCGCGGGGCGACGAGCGTATCGCGCCCGGTCCTGACCCAGAAGGCAGCGCCCGTCCGTTCAATGCGTTGCACCCGGCAACCCGGCATCAGGCGTCCACCGAGGCCGACCAGCCCCTGTTGCAGTGCGTGCATCAGGTAAAGCGGGTTGGCGTGGCCGTCGTGCGGGGTGTAGGAACCGCCCACCACCTCGGGCCCAAGCCCAGGCAGCAACCCTTGCAGGGCCTTGCGATCCAGCATCTCGTAGGAAAAGCGGTCGCCTTGGTGGCCCTGTAATGTCGCCATGCGCTTGGCGCGGGCGTCGAACTCCGCCTCGCTCAGGCAGATGTGGACGCCGCCTTTGCGACTGTGAATCACGTCGATACCGGTCCGCTCCCTGAGTTCGAGTGCCAACTCGGGCCACAGGTCGGCCGAGTGCATGGTCCAGTTTGCGTATACGGGCTTTCCGATGCCTTTGCTCTGTACCCAGACCAGGCCGAAATTGCCCCGCGCCGCTCGATAGGCGATGTCGCCCTCATCGAGAACCGCCGTGGCCAAGCCGATGCGCGCCAAGCCGAACCCGATAGCCGAACCCAACAGGCCGCCGCCGACAACAATGGCGTCGAAGGACGTCGTCATTTAAACCGAGTGATGCTGTAGGGTTCCATGGGGATGTTGGGTTTGCCGCCGCTGACGAGTTCGGCGACGACGCGCCCAGTGTTCGGCGCCATGCCGAAGCCGTAGTGACTGTGTCCGAATGCGGCGTAGAGGCCGCGATAGCCTGGGATTTCTCCCAGACACGGCAGGCTGTCGGGAAACGACGGCCGGCGGCCCATCCATTCCACCTGGTCTTCGGTGTTGATATCCGGAAACAAGCGTTTGGCGAGCCGAACGAACACCTGCGAGCGTCGATAATTCGGGGCGGCATCGATGCCGGCGAATTCAGCCGTACCCGCGCAGCGCACGCCGGCGTTCATGGAACTAGCGACGAACTTGCCCTCGGTATCCATGATCGAATTGTTCAGAGTGATGCCGGGTTCGCGGAAAATCATGTGATAGCCGCGTTCGGCCTCCAAGGGTATTTCGAACCCAAGGGGCACCAAGAGCTGAGCCGACCAAACGCCGGCGGCAATCACCACCTTGTCGGCGGTTACATCGCCAGCATCGGTGATCACCACCCAACCGCCATTCGTCGCCGGATGGACGGCTTGCACGGCTGCACGACGTTCGGTCGCGCCCATTGCGAGCGCCTTCGCACACAATGCTTTGCCGACGGCTCCCGGATCCAGCGCACGGCCCTGATCCTTCATCAGGATCGCTGCCTTGTATGCGGAGGAAAGCGCCGGCTCAATTTCGTGCAACGGGCCTGAGTCCACCACTTCCAACGGAACGCCTCGCTCTTCTCGCAGGCGCCAAGCCAATTGTTTTAGATCAGCGTTGGCGGGCTCGCGAAAGGCGTGAACGTAATACGAGTCGACAACCAGATTTTCATGGCCGGTGCCGTCCAGATGGCGACGATAGAGATCGACATTGGGTCGATTGAGTTCGAACATGGCGTCGGCAATGGGCGAAAGGCCGGCCGGGTCGGCAGCACGCAAGAATTTGAGGGCCCAGGGCAAAAACCGGGGGAAGTAACGCCATCTCACGGTGAGCGGTCCTTCCGGGTCGACCAGCCATTTCGGAACATTCTTCCATAGCCCCGGCATGGACTGCGGAACGCAGGTCCAAGGCGATATTACGCCGGCATTGCCGTGGCTCGCACCTTCGGCCGGGGGATCGCGGTCGATCAGTTCGACGGCGAAACCCTTCTCCAACAACGAAAGCGCCGTGCAAATGCCGACGATTCCTGCCCCAACTACAGCGACCCGTTCACCCAAGACTCACACTCCGACCCAATTTTTCGCACGGTCTTCCGTTGGCCCATGCCCGACGATCGTCTCGATACGTATACCGACCGGACAGAAGGCGGACATCCGACGGACCTGTCGATCAGGTTGCGCCGGCTTCGGCGGCCTGCACCCGCCGACGGCCGATGACCTGCTGCAGCACGATCGGCGTTAATAAGGCCAATGCCCATAGATCCGTTTTTAGGCCTGGTGCGACCATGAGTAGGCCTGCAAAAGTGGCCAGGGTACGAAACAGTACCGGCATGGGCGCGATGCAGTAACCGCTGACCGCGATCGCCAGCATGAAGACACCGAACCCGCAGGTCACGGAGGTCTCCAAAAACGCGCCCCAAGTGAAATACTCCGGCAGCACGATCAGCATGGCCGGCGAATAGACGAACACCATGGGCACGATCAACTTGCCAATACCAAGCGTGAAGGCGGTGACACCGGTCCTAAACGGATTGGCGCCGGCGATACCGGCCGCGGCATAGGCGGACGCGCAGACCGGCGGCGTGATTTCCGAGATCACGCCGTAGTACAGCACGAAGAGATGCGAGGCGAGCGGCGGCACGCCGAGCTTGCCGAGCGCCGGTTGCGCGACGGTGGCGAGCATGATGTAGAGGGCGGTGGTCGGCAAACCCGCACCCATGAGGATGCAGGTGACTGCGATCAGTACCAGCGACAGGAACAGCGTGAGAGACTGAAGTTCGAGGTGCAGGAACGGAATCCACGAAAACAGCGACAACAGGTTCTCGGCCATGGTCGTGGCGCTGTTGGTAACCATGAAGCCGAGCCGGAAGCCAAGGCCGGTGCTGTTGACGACGCCGACGACAATGCCGATCGCCGCACAAACCGCGCCCACGGCCAATGCGTATTTCACACCCATCGCGCAACCTTCAAATATGTCGCGTAGCGAAATGCGGTGCATCGGGTTCAGGAATCCGACGGATACGGCCGCCGTAATGCCCCAGAACGCCGCCATGTTCGGCGAATATCCGCTGAACAGCACGTAGATCAGAACCACCAGCGGCACTGCCGTCGGCCAGCCCTTTTTGAGAACCTTCCAAACGGCGGGAATCTCCTCTTTCGGAACCCCCTTGAGACCAAGCCGTTTCGCCTGAAAGTGGACAATTGCCAGGACCGCGATGAAATGCATCGCAGCCGGCACGATTGCGGCAATTACGACGGTGGTGTAGGGAACCTCCAGGAATTCGGCCATGACGAACGCGGCGGCCCCCATGATCGGAGGGGTGATCTGGCCCCCGGCGCTGGATGCAGCCTCGACTGCGCCCGCCAGATGGGGCGGATACCCCATCCGCTTCATGTTCGGGATGGTGAGTGAGCCGGTCGACACGGTATTGGCGATCGACGAGCCCGAAATCGTACCGAAGAACGCCGACGAGACGACGCTTACTTTCGCCTGCCCGCCGACATAGCGGCCCGCCAGCACGGTCGCGATGTCGACGAAGAATTGTCCTAGCCCCATGCGTTGGGCGAGCACGCCGAACAGCACGAACTGGAATACGACCGTCGATACGATCCACAACGTGACGCCATAGATGCCCTCGGCGGGAAAGTACATGTTGTTGATGTATTGCGCCCAATTGATACCCGGGTGCATCAGCACCTGGAAAGGCATGTATTTCCCGAACACGGCGAAGATCGTGAAACATATGATGATGATTGGCACGACGATGCCGAGTGTGCGCCGAACCGCCTCGAGCAATACGACAATCAGGACCGTCCCGAATACGACGTCGATGGGAAAAGGGTTGCCTTGGCGGAGCACCTGCTCCGGCAATTTGAAATGATGGCCAAGGAAGCTGAAATCAATCTCGTACCAGGTGACGCCTATGTATAGAGAGGCGGATACGCCCGCCAAGATCAGCAGCCAGTCCCATAGCGGTACGTTAGCGAGACGCCACCAGGTGTTCGGGTGCATTTCCCAGGCGTGATCGCCCTTGATCATCGGGTAGCCGATGAAGACGAGAATGATGACGCCGGACATATGAATACCCATGTGCCAATAGTCCACGGGTACGCCGATGCCGGCGGTAATGTAGTGATAGGCCGCGAAGATGATGGAGAAGACGAAGGTGAACTGGATCAACCTGGGGCCGATGGCACGCGTATGAAGCGCGGCATCGTATTTCTGTTCCAGTTCCTCGGCTTTTTTGATGTCGTACTCGACCATGGCCGCCTCCGTGCCTGCGGTTCGGGTTCGTCGGATCAATTCGCGCGGGTGCGATCGGGGCGGGGCCGAAGCCCCGCCCCGATCGGTTAGGCATGGCTACTTGATCAAGCCGGCTTCTTTGTAATATTTCGCCGCGCCCGGATGCAGCGGGATCAACAAACCCGTGAGTGCCGTCTCGATCCGGATCTGCTTGCCCTTGGCATGCCCCTTGTCGAGCAGGCTGCGGGTCTTCTTGTTCCACAGCGCCTTGGTGATGCCGTAAATCAGATCGGCGGGCTGATCTGCGCTGGTCACCAATTGAGCATTCACGGCGACGGTCGGCACATCGTATTTGATGTTTTCGTAACCGCCGGCCGGGATTTTGGAGGGCACGTAATACGGAATGATCTTGTTGATCGCCTTGATCTCAGAATCGGAGAACTTGTAGAGATCGAAGCCCTTGGTGGCCCCCAATTGGATCAGCGCCGCGAACGGCCAGCCACCAGCATAGAAGAAGGCGTCGATCTGACCGTCGGCCAGACGCTGCACGCTCTGGCCAAGGTTCAGCTCTTGCTCGTCGGCTTTGATGCCGTAGTGCTTGAGGATCATGCGTACCGAAACCTGGGTTCCGGAACCGGCAGCGGCGACGCCGACTTTTTTGCCGTTCAGATCCTTCAAGCTGCCGAGCTTGGATCCCTTCTGCAGCACCAGGTGCATGTCTTCCGGGAAGAGGTTGGCGATGACGCGTAGCTTGTCCTTCTTGTTGCCGACGAATTTTCCTTCGCCGTTGTAGCCCTGGGTCACGCTTTGCGCACCGGCGAGACCGGAGTCGAGCTGGCCCGCCTGGATGGCGTTGACGTTGGCCACCGAGGCGTTGGTCGAAACTGCGATGGCGACCAAGCCGGGGACGCCACAGGAGCCGCCCTTGTCACAGGGCCGCGAACCCGGCGGGTTGGAGATTGCGTTGGCGATCAGGCCGCCGATCGGAAAATAGGTTCCGCCGGCACCGCCGGTTCCGATGCGCCAGAATTTCATCTCCTGGGCATGCGCGGCGCTGCCGAGGGTGACGAACCCGGCCACCACCGCCGTCAAAAGTTTGGTACGAAACTTCATGCTATTCCTCCTCTGCGTGGATTTTACATTCCAACTTCACTCTCAAACCTCGGCGGAACGCACGTTGAGCGTGATGCGTTTCGCCGAAGCGTTCTTCAGATCGTGAGGCCCGGCGAAACCGAGTGTGCGACCAGATGTCGCATCGCGACGAACAAAGAGAAATCCGCCGAGGTATCGCGTTTCGTACACGCCTCCTCCCCACTGGCATTCATGTTCCGTCAGACAGTTCATTGATTCAAATTATTATTTATTTTATATCTATAAAATTATTTTATGCCTTTAATCGCGGAGGCCCGCCCACGTGAATCTCCGGCATCTGGAAGTTTTTCGCGAGGTGATGCGAACGAACTCGGTGACCAAGGCGGCGCGCAACCTGGGCCGGACGCAACCGGCGATCAGCGCCTGCATCGCCGGCCTCGAACGGGATATCGGATACGCATTGTTCGAACGCAAGAACGGGCGATTGCATCCGGTGCCGGAAGCGCATTACTTGTTGGCAGAATCCGTCGAGATTTTGCGTAAGATCGGCGCCCTTGAGCGGTCCATGAAGAGCTCCGAGGGGTTGGTCGCCGATCAACTTCACATCGTGTCGATGCCAATACTGGCCGAGTTCTTCATGCCGCGACTGATATCGCGCTTCGTTGGCACCTATCCGAACACTCGATTTCTAGTGTTCTCGGCGAGTTCTCCAGAGGTCTATGAACACGTCGCTTCTCAGCAGTTCGATGTCGGCCTAGCGGAAAAAAGCCTGGGCTCCGACCTCGTCAATGCGGAACCGATAGAGGTTGATTGCATTTGCGCGCTGCCAGCCAGTTCGCCACTAGCCGGAAGGCAATATGTCACACCGGAGGACCTCGATGGCGAGCCTTGCTGCACCTACCGTCCGGAACATTTCATCGCCCGCCGAATGAAAGAGATATTTGCCGAAGCGGGAGCGAGATTAAACAACCAGTTCGAATTTCAAAATGCGGCGGCTCAATACAGCCTGGTCGCCAACGGAATTGCCTACGGCGTGTTCAGCCCGTTGAGCGCTTGGATCTACAAAAATACTCATCAGAACCCCACCGCGATTGCCTTCGTGCCGATCCGACCGGTCGTTCCCTATCCGTTCGCGATCCTGACACCGACCCACAAACCGTTGTCTCGGCTTGCCCGTGCGTTCGTCGCGGAACTGCGCAATGAACTCGATGCGGTGCTCGCCGATATCGCGTCTGTGTTGCCCTCCGGGACACAACGCCCAGGGGGCTAGGCCCGGCGATCTCGCCGGTCGAGGTGGCGGAAATACTCGCCGACGATCGGTAGGAACCAGGGTTCGCCCCGGTAAAACGGAACCGGGATTCTTGGAAAATCCAAAGCGTCGAATGCGCAATCGGAATGTCCGTTCTGGATGATCTTCCTCGCCACCTGATAGCCCAGGTAGGTCATCATGGCGATCCCGCTTCCATTGCAGCCGGCGCAATAGTGGTAGCCATCGATTTCTCCCATGTGGGCGAGTGAATCGTGGGTCATCGCGACAAGCCCAGACCAGGAATGCATAATACGACAGCCCTTCAGTTGAGGCAGACGCTCCGTCATCATGTCGTGAAGCAGTATCGCGCTTCGGTCGGCCGGAATGTCGTGAAACCTTGCCCGCCCCCCAAACATCACGCGTCGGTCGCCCGGCAATAAACGATAATAGCAGGTGATCCGTGCGGTCTCGGAAATGGTTCGGCCTCTTGGCATTAACATCCGGGTCAGGTCCGAGGGCAGTTCCTCGGTTGCAATGATCTGGCTTCTGATCGGCACAAGGCGCTTTCGCAAATTCGGAGTCAGGTCACCAGTGTAACCGTTGGTGGCGATTACGATCTGTTCGGCACGACAAGGGCCGAGCGCCGTATCGAGGCGGAAGTTACCCTTAGAGCCGACAATTTTGAGAACTTCGGCGTTGGCGCACAGCGTGACACCGGCATTGTGACAACTCTCCAGCATACCTTTATGCAAGAGCGATGGATGCAGCTTTCCTGCACGCTCAATGGTCATGCCGCCGAAATAGAAATCACTGGCAATTTCCGCTCGTTGTTCGGCCGGCGTTACCAATTCGGCACGGACATTTAAAAGACGGTTCAGCTGTTCCGCCTTCTTTCTCAATCCATCGAAATGCGCTTTTGAATAGGCACCGACAAATCGGCCGTTAATTTCGAGCTTACAATCGATTCTTTCGCGTTCGATCAGATGCAGGAGAAACTCGAACGCGGCCAAACTTTCGGCGAGAAGCTTTTCCAACAACGCGGTTTGTTCGCTTGCCAACTTTTCCTGACCCGGTCCGCCCGCAATTCCCTTTCCCAAATTGGTCCCGGCACTGATCCCGCCGCCGCTTCGACTACTTGCGCCCTCGCCAAATGCCTGAGCATCGAGGACGGCAACGGTGCGCCCGTTCCGCGCCAGTTCAAGCGCTGCGCTAAGACCTGCATAACCGCTGCCGATGACGAGAACCTCGGTCGCCGTAGGCAAATCACCCGCAAAATACGTTCCAGGCCGCGCCAGTTCCCACCAGTAGGGTTCCGGCTTGTAATCAGGATGAAAAATTGAAGGATCCAACTTCATTCGGACTACAGCACTCGCAAATAAAAAAACCAATCCCCGTCGAAAAGCCGCACTTTTGCAGGGAAATATAGCCGGTATCAGTCACCGAAGATATCGCAAGTTGTTCTGCTAATGGCTGAGGCTGTTGAAAAACTCTTAGTTGATCTGGTTTTGGGATCGTGATTCGGTTTTCACGTTGATTTGTGGAGGGCCGAAGCATGTTGGGAACGCGGCAAGGCATTCAGGACCGCCTGTTTTACGAATTCGATCTGGATGAGGTGGTGCCGGGAGATCATCTGTTGCGTCGGATTGACGCGGTACTCGATCTCGATTGGCTGCGCCGTGAGCTCAGGCCCTTCTACAGCCACACAGGGCGCCCGTCGGTCTGTCCAGAGCTGATGGTCCGGATGTTGGTGATCGGCTACTGCTTCTCGATCCGCTCGGAACGTCGTCTCTGCGATGAGGTGCGGCTGAACTTGGCCTATCGCTGGTTTTGCCGACTGGGAATCGAGGACCGAGTTCCGGATCACTCGACGTTCTCGGTCAACCGGCTGGGCCGGTTCCACGAGAGCGACGTGTTCCGCCGCGTCTTCGAGAGCGTGGTGCGGCGTTGCATGGACGCTGGCCTGGTCGGCGGCGAGGGCTTCGCCGTCGATGTCCCTCCCCCCTATAACAGCACCGTGTTTGATATAATTCCCTAACTTAAATCA